>JBBSDG010000221.1:0-7298 GCA_038249635.1 Bacteroidales bacterium
ATCCTTAATCCCGACAGTGCAATTCGTGTTTATATTGGCAAAACAACAGGTATTTTAAATATGGAGCCTTCTTTTATTAATGATGCTACCGTATTGCTTTATGAAAATAACATATTCATCGACACGCTATCACATGAAACCAATGGAAAATATTTCTCCTCTATAAAGCCATCTATAGGCGAACAATACACCATAAAAGTAATTGAAGAGGACATCCTCACCGCTGCTACCATTGTCCCCGATGCAACAAAGCTTATAGATCCCGAAATAGAATTCCCAACCGGCTATGATGCTGTAAATCAAGAATATTATGGCAATCTTACTTTTACGATTGATGACAATCCTTCGATAGAAAATTTCTACGAGGTAGTGATATTTTATAAATCCTTTTATGCTCCTGGCAATGAATATTATTACAGTTACTTAAATAATCCCAATTATTCAATTGTAGTACCAGACCCGGTTGTGAAAAACGAAGGTGATTGGGATTATTTCCCAACTACAGTGTTTTTTAGCGACAAGTTATTTAATGGGAAGAAACAAGCATTTTCATTTTCTACTGTCACCACCAAGAGATATTTATCTGATGGCTCAAGTAATAGCAATGCTTTGAAGGATGATGGGTATATTTTATTGCGAAGCATATCAAAAGAATATTACCTATACCGAAAATATTATACACGTCATGCCTTCAATTCGCAAATTCATGATGACGGGATACAGAATATGCTGTTTACCGGCGAGCCACTTGATATGTACACCAATGTAACGGGCGGATTAGGAGTTGTTGCTGGCTTTAGTTCAACCATCAGTAAAATAAAAGGACACAAATGATACGACTTTTGCTGCTCTTATTGCTTTCATGCACTTGCTTATCCGGATTTTCGCAAAAGAATATTCAAGGCTATATTTCGGATACGAAAACCGGTGAAAAGCTTATTGGCTGTGTGGTTCATGTCGCGGGTACTACCCAGGCAGTGATTAGTAACAATTATGGGTTTTTCAGCATCAAAACAAACCACTTTCCGGTATCAATAGTATTCAGTTATATGGGTTATACAGCCGACACCGTTAATTTTAATTCATTCAGTGAAAATGCGAATATCTTTTTGGCTCCCAGGTTGAATGACTTAAATGAGGTTGAAATAAAGGCTGAAGGCAACGGTGGAGGAACAAAAAAAATCGGAGTTTTGGAAATTCCCATGCGGCAAATAAGGATTTTACCCGCAATAGGTGGTGAAGTTGATGTATTAAAAGCGTTTCAGCTTATGCCGGGTGTACAGGGTGGCAATGAAGGGACAAGCGGTTTGTACGTGCGAGGCGGAACTCCCGACCAAAATCTTATGCTGCTCGACGACATTCCGCTTTATTATGTTAATCACATCGGCGGGTTTGTATCAGTGTTTGATATCAATGCCATTAACGATGTAAAGCTTATAAAAGGCGGGTTCCCGGCTCGTTATGGCGGTCGCCTGAGCAGCGTGGTTGATATACGGATGAAAACCGGTAATCCCGAATCCATTAAAGGTGAATTCGGAATTGGAATTATAGCAACTAAGTTATTTCTCGAAGGGCCGTTAATTAATAAAAACACCCGGTTTATGTTCAGTGTACGGAGGTGCAATTTTGACATAGTGAGTCGCCCTCTCATAAAATTGGGAAGTGGGAATGAATATAGCGCCGGTTATACTTTTTATGATGTTTACAGCAAGATTACGCATGATTTTAATTCAAAAAACTCTCTTTCGTTTTCTTTTTATAATGGCCGTGACAAAATTTTTATTAACCAGAAAGACCAGGGAGTTTCAGGCTCAAACTCGGTTTACGACTCTCAGGGCGACATAAAATGGGGAAATTTGCTTGCATCGCTCAAATGGAATCATCAATATAACCATAATCTGTTTGGCAGTTTAACTTTCGCGTTTACACATTTTGAATACAACAATATTGTGAAATACCAGGAGAAAGATAATACAAGCCATGATATACTTGAAAAGGCAAGTACATCCTTCGTTTCGGGAGTAAACGACCTGATCCTGAAAAAGGATTTTGACTTTTTCGTCCGTAACAATACAACTGTTAAATTTGGGGCAAGTTACATTCATCATCAGTTTAACCCTGGTCTGAATATGTATAAAAATTCGACACAGGATACCCGTTCAGGTTCACCAAAACTTACATCGCAGGAGTTAATTTTATATGCAGAAAGCGATCTGGCTTTAACTCAAAAACTGAGTACCAATATCGGATTACACTATAATTTATACTTTACAGATCACACTTCCTTCCAATCGCTTCAACCCCGGATAACGCTGAACTATTTATTAAAACAGGGTTTGTCGGTAAAGGCCAGTTATGTATATATGCAGCAAAATCTTCATTTACTTTCAAATAATGGAACCGGCTTACCAACAGATTTGTGGGTTCCTGCAACACCGAAAACCAAACCACAATACAGCAATCTTTTCAGTGCCGGCTTATATTATTTGTTTGCTGATAAAGGGATAGAAACTAATGTGGAAGCATATTATAAAACATTGAGCAATCAGATTGAATTCAGCGAAGGAGCCAGCTTCTTTGGAGGAGCGAACAATTGGGAAGACAAAATTGAAAGAGACGGGAAAGGTAAAAGTTATGGAATAGAGTTTCTCGTTCAAAAGAAACAAGGTAAATTGACCGGTTGGATTGGTTACACACTCAGCTACAATTACAGGAAATTTGAAAATATCAATAAAGGGAGCTGTTATCCTTACAAGTACGACAGAAGGCATTACTTCACTTTAGTTGCAAATTATAACATCCGTAAGAATATTGTTATAAGTTCTGATTTTGTGTTTAATACGGGCAATGCCATCACATTGCCTGATGGGAAATATCAGACATTAAATTACGAATATAATAATGTAACAACAAGAAACCCAATGCCGGTTTTTTCGCAATCGCCTGATAATACTTACACTTATCCGGGCAGAAATCAAAGCCGGATGCCGGTATATCACCGGCTTGATCTTTCAGTCCGGTTTATAAAGGAAAGGCAAAAGGGAACACGTGAATGGGTAATCACAATTTATAACCTGTACGGCAGACAAAATCCATATTTTATGTACCTGGATACCGATAAACAGAAAAACCTGCATCTGTATCAGCTAAGTTTGTTTTCAATCACTCCTTCTGTATCTTATATCAGAAGTTTTTAAGTTAGCATGAAAAATAAACAACCTGTTTTTGTAAGTCCAGATTTAATTCAGGTTAACCTATTATCACATTGGTTAACTCGACTTATCTTTGTGAATGACAAATAGATTTCCAGTTAATTAACTTGGCTACCGCTTCAAATTACAAACCTTTTTCTATGAAAACAAAAATCCTGCTTTTAACTTGTATATGCCTGATTAACCTCGCAGCCGCTACCGCACAAAGTCCATACATTAAAGGCCGTTACAACTTTAAGTTAGGAGTTTCAATTTATCCTCAAAGGTCTGACCATGATTCAAAACCTATAAATTTACACGTAGAAGCTAACTATGGAGTTTTGGGTGTGTTGGAAGCTGGAGCATACTTAGGAATTGGACGTTATACGTATTGGACACCAGTGGAAAACAATTCGAGATCGGCGCTTAAAACTTTTTCTCCATTTTATGGCATACAAACAAATTTTCACTTACTACCATTACTAATTAAAAAGAATGATTTCAGATTTGACTTTTATCTCAGCGGAAAGTTCGGAGGTAATTATCTTAGTATCCCGGATGGATCTGACTCTAAACCTGGGCATCATACTGAATATGGTTTAGGCTGTGGCTTAGCTTTTTACATCTGGAAACATACCGGAGTTTATGCTGAATACAGTATTGGTAAATACAGCTATTACACCCTCCCTTTAGGATTCGGTTTTGAGAACGGGTTGAAATCAAACCTGCGTTTTGGTATTACTTATAAATATAAAAAAACTCTCAAATAATAATCATAGCTTATAAAACATAAATTTTAAATTGCACTATTAATATACCCTGGTCTCTATGAATACAAAATTTTTAATTATTTGGATATTAATTATGATCAATATGGTGGCTGCTTCAGCACAGAACTCTTATCTAAAAGGTCGTTATAGTTTTAAACTTGGCTATACTTCTTACCCCGAAGAGTATTCTCATAGCCATCGCATCCCTAACTACAGATTACAGGCGGACTATGGATTGTTGGATTATCTTGAAGTCGGAATATACACAGGGTATAGTCGCTTTAGTTGCTATAATCTGGCAGGTGGAGGCGATTATGGTCATCCTGCAAATACCTTGTTTTACGGGGTGAATTTGAATTTCAACCCGCTTACATTTGCCATAAAAGCAGACGACTTTCGATTTGACACCTACCTTACTGCTAAATTTGGCGGGCATTACAAGTTTATACCCAAAAATTATTCGTTACCCAGGCAAATGACAGAATATAGTGTAGGTATAGGGGCAGCATTCTATATCTGGAAACATTTTGGAGTATTTGCCGAATATAACTACGGATACTTCGATTATTTTAAAACCATTTATAGCCCTATTCAGCTCCCAACCCCCTCTTCGATGCTCCGATTTGGTATAGCATATAAATACAAGCGCAAATAATAAATAAAAGTTACTGAAACCAATCCATATTTGTCCTGCGTGTAAGTGATATACATAAAGATGTTGATATGAGAAATTTCCTGAACATTACTTCACACAAATACAACTATATGAAGATGACGCATTTAAATAATTATTTATTTCAATTGGGTGATATTTGGATAATCAATACTTTTACTACAATCATAAGTTACTAAAATCTCTAATTATATGAAAATCAAGTACTATCTGTTTTGTCTTGTGATTATCATTTCATTGAATACTCATGCACAGGATAATAGTGATAATAAATTGAAATACTATAAACACGAATTTGGTATTCAGTTTAACCCGCTTTTGGATAAATCATTTCGTTCAGGTTACAGAACCTATATTTCATCAGCTATTTACTTATATCATTTTAATAAATATCTATCAATGGGGTCAAGTGTTTCTAATTCTCATTTAAAACCAAGTACAACATTCAGTAGTAATACTTATAATACAGGTTTAATCTCTAAACTAACATACTCCAACAGAACCCGCTTTACTCCGTTTGTCGAAGCGTATACCGGAGTACAATTTGGCAAATCCCGATATTTATTATATGGATCATCAGATGAGACCATCTATAAAAGTCAAAGATTTAATTACTATGTGGCTCCCGGTGTCAAATTTATGTTTAAAAATTCCCGATTTAGTTTCGACTTAATGTATAAATTTTCGACAATGAAATTGTATAACTATAAAAACGCTGTCTTTAGCTGGCGGTTTTGTTATTCGTTCGGCAAAACCAATAAATAGAATCACTCACTCATCTCTTTAAAAAACTGATAATGAGACTATATAATATTCGTTTAAGTGCAATCCTGCTAATTGTATTAATTGGCGGTCAGTTTTATTTCTCATCCTGCCGCAAACTCGTTCAATCCGATTTTACGGATTTTGCACCGGTTCCTGTAGTAAACAGTTTTCTTTCAGCAGATAGTCTGATAAAAGTCCATATTTCTCTTGCCTCAAAGCTCGATACCAACGAGCTGAAAGGCCTGGATAATGCACAAGTAAAACTGTATGTGGATGATGTATTTAAAGAGCTTTTAACATCAGCGGGTAATGGCGTGTTTACTTCCACTACTATTGTCGAACCTTTAAAAAAATATGAATGTAAAGTTGATATTCCCGGTTATGGAACAGTTAGTTGCAGCACTTCTATACCGAAACCCAGCCATCTGCGGGATATTACAAGCATAGCGATTGCAGGCAAAGACCAGGAGGGAATGACTTATCCGGCAATTAAGTTTACATTCAGTAATTCTAAAAACAAGAAATGTTACTATGAGGCCCGAATCCGCATGATTGAATATGGCTCGGAACAAATTGCTGATATGTATAATATTGTTGATCCTGTTTTATTAAATGAAGGCTTGCCACTTTCAGTGTTCAGCAACGAGCTTATTACCGATACAGCTTATACCATGACAATCAATTATTTTACAGGTTCGTACGGCTCATCTAATGGTGGACCAACACATACCAATTTGTATCCGTTTATCCTCGAATTGCGCTCGGTAAGCTACGATTATTACCAGTTTGCCCGACAGAAATACCTGTATGATTCCGGACGTTTCCCTGAGTTTGGTTTAAGCTCCAACCAGGCATTCCAGCTCTATTCGAATGTGAAAAACGGGTATGGGATTTTCGCCGGATATTCGTCAGTAATTTCCGACACTATAATTCCTCAATACAAATAGCATGAGAGAGATCAAAAATATATTTTTAATTGCCTCGCTGTTTTTAAGTACAGTTGCAGTAAATGCCCAAAACCGTGTATCCGGATTTATAAGTGATGCATCAACGGGCGAAAGGCTTATCGGCGCTAATATTACTGAAACAGGAACCACAAAAGGAACCGTAACCGACAACAACGGTTATTTTTCACTTTTAGTAAAAACGCCTGTTAGCCTTGAGGCTTCTTATATCGGGTATTCTTCTGTCAGCATATCAATAGTTTCTGCAAAAGATACATTACTCGAAATCAGTTTAACTCCCGGAAAAGAACTCGCGGCTGTAGTTATCCGAGCCGATAAGATAATGAGACCTAATGTTGCCAAACTTACTACACTCGAATTGCAATCCATTCCTTCGCTTGGTGGCAAACCGGATGTAATGAAAGCGCTGCAACTGATGCCTGGTATAAAATCGCAAAGCGAAGGTTCGAGCCTGTTGCTGGTGCGCGGTGGCAGCCCCGGCGAAAACATGTACCTGTTTGACAATGTGCCTGTTATTTATGTGAATCATCTTGGAGGTTTTATGTCGGTTTTCAATCCGGATATTATCAACAGCATTGATGTTTACAAAGGCGGTTTCCCGGCTCGTTACGGAGGTAAATTATCGTCGGTAGTTGATATTACACAAAAAGAAGGAAATTCGATAGCACGAAAAGGCTCTTATTCTATCGGCCTTACTGATTTTTCGCTTACGCTAGAAGGCCCGATAAAGAAGAAAGCAAGTTATATTTTTACGGGTCGTAAAACGCTGTTTGGCCTTTTAATGATGGCTGCATCAGGGATAGGAGACGGAAATTCCTTTATTGTGTCGTATGGATTTCATGATCTGAATGGCAAAATATCGTGGAAACCAAACCCCAAAAACAGCTTTCATTTCAATATTTACCAGGGCGACGACAATTTGAATTACCGGGCA
>JBBSDG010000222.1:0-7220 GCA_038249635.1 Bacteroidales bacterium
GGTGAAGTAAAAATTGCTACCTGTTTCCTTTGCACTTTCCACTTCGATGGTTCCTCCCATAAGGCCAACCAATTGTTTGCTGATGGCCAGTCCAAGGCCGGTTCCTCCATAATTGCGGGTAATACTTTCGTCTTCCTGCTGAAAGCTTTCGAATATTTTATCAAGGCTTTCGCTGTTTATACCTATGCCGGTATCAACCACACAAAACTTTACTTTGTTTATTCCATTCACACTGGTTTGAAGGGTGCAACAAAGTTCGACCTTGCCTTCGCCGGTGAATTTTATAGCATTGTTTACCAGATTTATCAGTACTTGTTGCAGCCTTACAGCATCGCCGGTAAGAAACGGCGGTATGGTGGGATCAATAGTGTATTGCAGTTTGATATTTTTCTCTTCGGCCTTGTATTCCTGCGAGTTGTAAACCCTTTGTATAATTTCACCCAGGTTGAAATCGGCATTTTCGAGGGTGATCTGCCCGGATTCTATTTTAGAGAAATCGAGTATGTCGGTGATGATATGGAATAGATTTTCGGAAGAGATGTTGAGGTTACGAAGGAGCTTTTTTTGTGGTTCATTAAGATGGGTTTCGTCAAGCATATTTATCATTCCAATAATTGCATTGAGCGGTGTGCGGATTTCGTGGCTCATATTGGCCAGAAATCTTGATTTGGCGTTGTTGGCAGCCTCGGCGGATTCAATGGCCATTCGTAATTCCCTGTCGGTTTTCTTGCGGTTCGAAATATCCCGTGCAATTCCTGTAGTGCCAAGTAATATGCCGTTTTTATCAAGAATGGGAGCCCTGAAAATCTCGAACCATTTATTGGTGGAATTTATGTCAATTTTTTCTTCTACAGTTTTTTGTTCAAGGGTGTGCATTACTTCCTTATCTTGTTCGTGGAAATGCTTAGCCAGATTTGGAGGCCAGAGATCACGGACTGTTTTGCCTATGGTCGATTCTACATCTGTAATACCAAATTCCTGGACAAATGGTTGGTTAACAGCCAGGAATTTTCCATCGGTATCCTTGAGCCACATCAGGTAGGGAACATTATTAAAAATGGCTTTCAGATAGGCTTCGCGGTTACGGAGTGCTTCCTCATTGCGTTTACGGTCGGTAACATTACATAGCAAATCAGCCAGCACATGCAGAAATGTTAACTCCTCATTGCTCCATCGCCTTATGGCTTTAACCGAATCGAAACCCACAAAACCTAAACATTCGCCATTCAACGTCATAGGTAGTGTAACCAGGGTTTTTATATTCTGTGGTTCCAGTACCTGACGGAGTGAGCTGTCGGCAGGTAAATCATCGGTGTAGGGTATTGATACAATTTCGCCGTTTTTGTGAGCAGCAACCCAATCGGGAAGCATTTCGTTGGGAACATCCTGAAGGTTATCAATTTCATGGCTAATGCCTTCGCTGCACCATTCGAATGTATTCGACATGGTATTTCGCACGAAATCGTAACCAAAAATATAAACCCTGTCCACTTCAAGTTGCTCGCCAATTAAGGCAAGCAGACGGTTAATTGCATCGTTACTGCTTTCGAGCGGAAGATTGACAAACTCAGTAGCCAGGTGGGTGAGCAGGTTTTGAAGATTAACTATCTTGTTCAGCTTTTCTTCTGCAAGTTTGCGTCCCGAAATATCCGTAAAAGTACCTAGCACCCGGAAGATTTCATTCTGAACAGATTGACTGATAACTTTTCCGCGCGATAAAATCCATTTATAGGTTCCATCGGCACACATAACCCGATGTTCGTTTACAAAAACCGGACTCTTGCTGTTGAAATGACTATGAAGATCGAGAACAACTTGGTTCTTATCATCGGGGTGAATTCGGTTTTCCCACTCTTCGATGGTATTACTTATCTCATCGTCTTTATACCCGAGCATTTCCTTCCATTGTTTCGAATAGAATACTTCTTTTGAAAGTACGTCCCAGTCCCAAACCCCATCACCCGATCCTTCGAGTGCAAACTGCCAGCGTTCCTCGCTTTCGCGAACTATTTTCTCAGCTTGTTTGCGTTCGGATATATCCCTGATAGTACCTTCAATATATAAGGCCTTACCATCAGGTCCTTTATTAAGGTGACTTGTTATTGATACAGGCACCAACGTTCCGTTTTTATGCCTTAGTACATTTTCAAAGTCATTTACAGCTCCTTTTTGAATTAGCTGCTTTACCATTTCATTTCTGCTTTTGATATCGGCATATACCAGCTCAACGCTTTTCCCGATTAGCTCCTCCTGAGTATAGCCCGACAATTGAAAAACCGAAGGCGACAGAACAAGAATATTGCCTTTGATATCAGAACGGTAATACAGATCGACAAAGGAATTAAATATAGATTCGTATTTTTCGGCTGTTTCGCGCAAAGCTTCTTCCGCGTTTTTTCGTTGGGTAATATCATGGCTGATCCCAATGGTTCCTATTACATTTCCTTCATGGTCCAGTTGCGGAATTTTATACCCGACCAGCCATTTTTTTTCACCCGATGGGGTAAGCAGATTTGATTCGCGGTAAAGTATGGATTTTTGTGAGTTGATAACGTCATTATCCTCTTTTTCAGTGATATGTAATATTTCCGGCGGATAGAAATCAGCATCCGTTTTCCCCAGAACCTCTTCAATGCTATTGACTCCTAATAACTTAGCTTCAGCGAGGTTCACCATGGTTTTGCGGCCCTGTAGGTCCTTTATATAAATAGGGTCAGGGATGTTGTCAACTATAGTTCGCAGAAGCGTCCTTTCGTTAATAAGTTTCTCTTCGGCAATGAGCCGTTTATTTAATTCGAGAGAGGCTTTGCACGATTTGGTAAAAAGTTGAATGACCGGGATCAGATCGTTTAGATGCTTGCTTTCGAGCGGATTAGAGCGGCCAATGATCAGCAGTCCGAAAGCATCGAGGTTGTATCCATAATAGAAGATGTCCTTTTTAATTGTGATGTAGTTCTCCTGGTTTCCGGATACTGTAAAGCTATGGCTGAATTCCTCAATAAGTTGCAAGTGAGCTGTTTCGGTGCGGATATAATACGGCAGGGTAATAATGGCTTCGGGGCCGCCCGGCGTATTTTGTGAAACGCTGACAATGGTGCATCCCAGTTTTTTTAAAAACGCTGATGCAGATTTTTTAATTGTTGTTTCCAGATCAAGTTCCCCGCCTATTGACAAGGCAAGTTCAAGTAAAACCTGGTTCCATATTTGATTTTCCATACTTAGTCCTCCAGTAAAGCAATAACAGATGTTTTATTGTAAAATTCAAGATAGTCGCGGCCCGAATTTGCAATTTCTCCCAGCGAAAGCGCACCTATAAGTTCATTGCCAAACGATGCAATTTTTAACTCTTCCTTAAAATCGGCTCCAAGAAATTGTGCCCGCGTTATACAATCGATTATAAAAACAACAGGTTTAACCTCATTTCGCTTTTTATGCTGCGAATAATAAGCTTCACCGGCAATGCTCCTCGATTTTTTTGCCCCGGCCAGTAGCGAATTTGTGTCGCCATGGAGTACATAAATAAATGATTTTTCAGGCAATTCGCCAAGGCATCGCATCGAATTACCGAGGCATTCCACCGGGTCGCGGACTAAAAGCTCATCGGCCATCTTTGCAATTCCAAGCGGAAAGTTTTTTGCAAAACCGGCAAATGAAACATCCTGCAAATTTGTTTTCGTAACGTGGGCTATAATTTCGCGGTAAACCTCAAAAGCGGGTTTCCAATCAAGGGAGACAACTGTATTATAATCCGATTCAGTAACTTTTAAAGGTTGCGAAACGGGTAACCAGCCGTGAGCTACACCTATTCCGCTGCGGATTTCGGCGAATGCAAAAAGGGCAGCATCCTGGAGAAGGCCTTTCGCGGTAATTACACAAGGCATAGGTGTGAAATTAACAGATCCTGCCCCCCCGCCAATATAGTTTGAAATTAATCCGAAGTGATTGAATGCACTGTCGAGTAGGCTCGAAACATCGCTGCTTATTCCATCGACAAATAAAAATATGGTTTCATTTTCCTTGGGTCGCACCTGGATTGTATCCTCCAATAATTTATCGAAACCTGCACTTTGTTTGCTGATATTTTCAATCACAAAAGGACTTACTTTATGCGTTAATCCGGCCACAATGGTGCCTGTTAACAGATTTTCGGTATTGTATAATATCTGCGGGAAAATGCCTCCAAAAATTGGCTTGTTAACATTTCTGAATAACACATCTGAATTTTCGGGCGTGAAATTATTCGCCTCACAAGCCAGAACCATTATAGCTTTTACAGTTGTATCGGCCTCAGCCTCGCGAAGCATCTTCCCGAGATTTGACAGGCTGCCTTGTTTATCGGTAAGTATTATCATAACAGTAATTTTTAAACTTAATGACCGAACTTTTGGATGAAGGTATAATGCTTTGTGCTGAACAAGTTGTTTGCTAAAGTATAAAAGTAAATTGTGTTTTTCGTTTTTGAAATCATAAGCTGTCGAGGCTAATTGCTTTTTATGAACCTACCGGTAGTATTGAGTTTTGCCGATCGCAGCGAATAAATATATATGCCAGGTGGCAGGCTTGTAACATTAAATTGCAACGATTGTATATCGCCTGGGGTTACCTTCTGTTCCCTGCTCAATACCAATGCGCCGTTCAAATTGTAGATACCGGCAAATACATTCGAATCCGTTTCCACTTTATATTGGATGGTGAGCCAGGTTTTTACGGGATTCGGGTAAAGCACAGGTTTGTTTATTGTTTCTCCTGTTATTCCCGCTGTCGCATTGTATTCAACAGCACCAATGTCGTATAATAATCCATTGGGCCGGGAAGTATGAAAGTAATCAAAAATGACGTTTTGGGTATCAGGCCAGGCCGCATCAATTAATTGTGAACCCGCTGACAAACTGAACCCATCAACTGCAAATCCGGCATTGTCGCTGTTGCGGGCCAGGTAATTGTTTTTTAAAATAACATCCAACTCTTTATCGGGCATCATGATATAAGCATCTTGACCTTTGAAACGGGTATTCCCGTTTTCGTAATAATCGTAATTACCCGGATTAATAATTGCATTGGAAGCGAGGAGGTTATTTTTTGTTTTAATGCTCGTAAAACGAATCCCATCTGATTTTGGGTTTAATAGGGTATTAAATAGAATGTAAAAGGACGAATCCTGCTGAGCCGATACATCGGTAACAAAAATGCCGTATTTCATATGACTTTGATCCGATGGATCGAAGCTTTTACCTGCATCAATAATTATATTATTAAATACCCTAAGACCGGCCAGTCCATGGATTTCGATTCCATTGCCCTTGCCCTGGCTGATAAAATTGTTGTAGCAATCGCATTTGGAGCCGCCGCCAATAATTATTCCCGACATTTGATTATTTACTTCAGCCTGGCTGTCGAAAAGTACCATGTTGTCATAAACCTGGCAATTGGACGAAGCCGAACTTACCTGTATTCCATCCCAACCTGAATACTTGATGATGTTGTTATAAACCTTTACCCCATCAAGAAGCGATGGCATTAAAAGAGTGTCTTTCCCATCGCAATTAACCGTTTGTCCGAAATATTTGGTGCTTCCAATATACAAGCCTTCGTTCCCTGCATTTTCAATGTAATTATCATGAATCAGGGTATTGAATTGCGTAAATTTCTCCCGGGTTGAAGTAAGCGAACATTCAGGATCTGTTTTGGCGTATATGCCGGCAATAAGCACATTACTGATCGAAATATGATCAACTTCAAAATCGGAACTTTGGCTTCCGATTCCGATGCCTGCGCCATTGGAAACCCGGCTGATGTTAAATCCATAGAAAAATTTTTTATCACCCGATCCTGTTAGTTTAATATACCTGCAATTCTGAATTGAAATGCCAAAATGGTGGTCGGTGTCGATGATAACCTGTCCTTTCCCGTTAATAAAAACAATAGGTTTCACTCTTTCGCCCGTAAAATTCCGGATAAGTATAAAGGCACGCTGGCCTTCCACGAAACAAATGGTATCGCCAGGTTTCACTTCGTTGAAAGGCGCATACTGAGCATCAATCATAGTAGTATTTGTATTCGCATAAAAAATATGCCCCTGGCTGTATGCCAAATCGCTGAAAAGCAAAATGCAGAAAAATGCAGAAACGATGATGCGTATTTTTGACATGAACAGGTATGTTTATTTTCCTCTTTTGGCTCTTTCCCAGTTAACGGTTTGCGAGCCTTTTATATACCTTTTAAATCCCAGGAAAACGGAAAGGTTCATAATAAAGAAGTAGTAAGGAACGAATAGAAGTTTGACACGAATCGACCGGTTTTCGAGATACCATCCCAGCAGTGCGGAAAGATAGAACAATATTTGCAGCCAGAATAATGTACTGAACAAACCGAGATTAAAAATTCCTTCATTCAATGCCAGGATTAAGCCAACCGGTATGAGGAAAAGCAGTGCCAGAGGTGCCAGAGTCCAGCGTAAAACACGGTGCGAAATGTACTGAAACGACAAAGTTCCGTATTTGAATACATTTAAGAGCGACCGCAACCGTACTACCGATTGAATTCCGCCTGCCGAAATCCTGATTTTGCGTTTCAGCTCTTCATTTACATTGGCCGAGGCCGTTTCGATGGCATATGCTTCGGGATCATACTGAATGGTGTATCCATCCTGGGCTACACGCAACGAAATCATGAAATCATCCAGAAGAGTATCGCGTTCCACTTCGCGGTAAAGTTCAGTCCGTATGGCAAAAAGCTCGCCCGCAGCGCCTACCACCGAGTAAAGTTCGGCATCCCATTTTTTAAGCGTTGATTCATATTTCCAGTACAATCCTTCGCCTGCACCTGCAGCGGCATCCTTGTCCTTGCTGAAAATCCGTTTTTCGCCCGATACACAACCTACTTTCGGATTGCTGAATAATGTAACAATACGGCGGATTGATTCCTTTCCCAGCATGGTGTTGGCATCGCAGAATACAACAACCGGCGTTTTCACGAAATTCATTCCGCGGTTCATAGCGCCGATTTTGCCTGAGCGCTGCTGAAGGTGGTGAACCTCAACTCCAGGATATTTTCGTAATTCATCGGGTGTACCGTCATCCGAGCCATCGGTAACCCAAACCATATGAAGCTTTTCAGACGGGTAATCCAGTTCGCGTGAATTCTTTACTTTTTCAGCAATAAAATCTTTTTCGTTGTAGGCCGCTATAAATAAGGTTACATCAGGTTCATAGCCGGGATCA
>JBBSDG010000223.1:0-7201 GCA_038249635.1 Bacteroidales bacterium
AACACGGCCAATCAGAAACAAATGACTGTTGTCGATAGTAAAATGATCAGATTGTTTGAGAGCGGTAAAATCACCCGACAAAAAAGCCGAAAACTGCGTAAGAAAATGACTTGTGTTTTCCATTGTTATACGTTAAATGTGCTGGATGTATGTTTGGTATGAATAAATTTTTTGTTGGCACCTTTGATTTTAAGGAGGGAACCCATCATAAGGAACATTCCTTTTGGTAAACTTGCCAGGGCACGAGCAGTTTTGGAATTGTAAAAGCTTCGTGGAATCGAAAATAAAAAAGAGAGTACACACGCAGAAATTACAACCACCCAGAGAACCATATACAACATGTTGTTATCCAGTAAGTAGTTGACAAGTAAAAACAGTGTTCCAAAAATAAGAACAGCTCCAAGTAACAAAATTCTGGGTGGTTGAATAAACTGAACGGCTTTATCGAAATAATCGACATTCCCTTTCAGGAAAAGATCCCTTAATGAGCTCAGAAAATCCTGGCGGAAATAATGCAGTTGAGCCGAAAGCCAGCGTCGGCGCTGATTGCTGAAGACTTCGGCTTTCTGTACTTTTTCGTCATACACGTAAGCATCGTCCAGGTAATCAATTTTATGCCCGGCTTTAAGCATTTTCAATTCAATTTCCTTATCAAATCCTCCGATGGCTGTTACTGACGACATCATTTCTTTAAAATAATCGTAGCGGAAAGCCATGCCCGAGCCAATGATTGCGGATGAAAGCCCAAGTACGCGATGCCCTTTGCGGAAGATGTGATTGTTAATTTCTTCGCTTACCGCATCGAGCAATGCCAAAGATGTATTCATGTTTTTAGCCGCACGGTGGCCCTGTACAGCCAGGTAATCGCGTTCAAAAGCAGCATTAATTTTGGCCAGAAAATCTTTAGCCATCACATTATCAGCATCCAGCACCACGGCAATATCGTATGAATTTCCAAGTTGCGCCATTGCTTTGTTCAGTGCCTTGGATTTTGTGCTTTTGTCGAACGAAACTTCTATTACCATAATGGGTAACTCCCTTAGCTTTGCCAGAGTTTCCGGTTGAAATGAATCAGCGATTATCACCACATCGCACAACGCAGCCGGATAGTTTTGCCTGAGTGCTTCCCTGGCCACTTCAATAATTACATCATCTTCTTTATAACCGGGAATAAGGACGGCGATTTTCCGGGATTTAAAATTTTCGGGATATGCCGGCTGACGGTAAAATAAACCAGCTGTCGAAAATACAAAAACATACAAAGTTGACAGACACAGCAGTGCCAGAATCAGGATCTGTAAAGCATTGACAATAAAAAGGATAACAGGGCTCATAAGCTGAAAAAATTAGTATGCAGTATCATTACCTGTTCCTCATTTTGTTCCTAACTTTCAATGCTACTTTGCGAAGGAAAGGGAAATATTTCCCGCTTATCATATTGTACATTACCGATTGTGCATCAAAAATCATTTCAAAATTTTCGGTGCATAAAACCGGTTTTTTAGTTAGCCTGTTTATTTCGATAGCCTGGTGCAGCTCGCTTTCAACAAAAAGCACATACGATTGTGCCATGTATGTATTTGCCTTATGCGTGCCATGGCTGTTGGCTTTTTGGCGCGCTTCCTTGTTGGGCAGGTCGAGCATAACAAGTTTATTGTATTTTACATTGTGCTCCCTGAGCCACTGCTCCGTTTCACTCCTGTACTTCTCGAGTCGTGAGGTTACAATGGTACCGATTTTGGCACCCGGAATAAACAATGGCGGAGCATTAAGGATAAAATCGCGGTATTTAGGGCCATCATCATTTTGATCCTCTGAGGGATCAGCACATAAAACTCCATCGATATCAAAGCACGATTTTTCCAACGAAGTGTGGTTGAGTATATTCCACTGGAAATAGCGTGGAAGCGGCACAATTTCAAATAAGTAATCTACCATCTTTTCCTTGCCGGGAATCACATAAATGGCGCAATAGCTGATTTTGAAATCCGATTCAAGATGCTTTAAGCTCTCGCGGCATTTTACCATGGCTGATCCGGACGCAATGCTGTCATCAACCACGAGGATTTTTTTAAAATCCTTGATGTCGAAAAACTGACCACGGGCACCGGCCTTGTATATGTGGCCGTTGAGGAATGAATTGATATCAGTGTATGGCTTGTTGAGATAGAGTGCCAGCAAATTTGCCGGCAGCATACCGCTTCGGGGGATACCGACAATAAGGTCGAAATCACGCGGCAGAATGCTAAGCCGCTTTAGTATGATCTTATTCAAATCTGAAACATTTCTGTAATACATATCGTTTAATTTTTTGGTAAAGATTCCTGAATGTGTTTGTATATGCTATCGACATTATTTTTCCAGCTGTGCGACCGGGCAAAAAGTATGCGTTTACGGTTGCTTTCGGGATTGATATCCGCGAGGGCTTTTTCAACAGAATCCTGATATCCGGCCAGGTTATTACACAGGTAAGCATGATCTTTAAATATGTCCATGGTAGCTGTTTTGGTTGCTATAACCGGCTTCCCCAATGCAAGGTATTCATCAACCTTACGCGGATAATTTCCATTGGTAATTTCGTTAAGTTTTTGGGGGTTCAGGCACACCTGCAATGCCGACATGTATGCAGGAACCGAAAGTTTGGCAATGCTGCCCAGGAAAAATACATTTTTGAGCGAGTGAAGGTCATGTGCAGCAAACACCTTGTCTTCACCGCCAATCATCACAAAAGAATATACAGGCTTGCTTTTTGCCAGTTCGTAAAGCAGGTCAGGATCGAGTCGCAGGCTGTTGATGTCTCCGATATACCCAATTCGCGGCTCCGGAATGGATTCAAATTCCTTTGGCGTTGTAAAACCCAACGTTGTATCGTATGCCGAAAGGTCGACGCCCTGCCCGATATCAAAACTTTTTTGATTGTACTTGCTTGAATATTCGGCGTACTGAGGTGAGTTGCATACCACCACATCACTTTTCGCAATCAGCTCAGGTTCGAGCCTGCCAACATGTTTTTTCCAGTATTCGTAAGGCTGAAGATTGTCTCTCCGGTAATAAACCGATGCAGCTGGTTTGAGAACTTCTTTCGAGTAAAAGCTTCGGTAAATATCATTATCAATAAAATGGATATACTCTTTAAAGTGAAGCTCGTCAGCAATTTTCCTGATATAGCGGAACATTTTTTTATTGTTAAGCTTATTGAAAAAATCAAAGAGGAAGCCATCAGGCAAACCGTTGATGGAATATATCGGGAAGGGGAAATCCAACACCCATAGCGAATCAGTTATTTTGCGCAGAGGTGCTTTTCGCTTTTTAATTACCTCCATGCGTTGCAGTAGCTCCGGCGTGGGCTTATTCCGGTAAATGGTCATCTGATCCAAAGGGCTATTTACATAAAGTACGCGGTTGTTTACGGCAATTTCCCTGGCGATGTCAATAGCATTTGAACCTATGGGAATATCCCAGGGTTGAAGTCCGGTAATGATATAATCTCTGCCTTTCATACTGTTTTTTTTGGCATTAAGATGAATGAAATACCCATGGTTAAGGGATGTTTATTCCAATTTATATATTGTGTTTATGTATAATTTATTCAGCTGATTTGTGAGAAAGATTGAATCATTTGTTTCAGTTTATGCTTTACAATCATTCCTTACTAGTGTGTTTTACCATAAAAAGGTGTTCTCCCTTCTGGCCCCACAAGTTGATTATTCCCAGCAGATCATCAAGCCGAATGGGTTTCGAAACATAATCATCCATTCCGGCAAGCAGGCATTTTTCCCTGTCGCCCTGCATTGCGTTGGCGGTCATGGCAATAATCAGAGGAGCTTTTGAACCCCATCGTTCCTTAATTATACGCGTAGCCTCGTATCCATCCATTTCCGGCATTTGAACATCCATGAAAATAATGTTATACGCTTTGCGCTTTAAGGCGTCAATTGCATCATAGCCATTGGCAGCCAAGTCGGTTTTGTATCCTAAAACTTCGAAAAGCTTCCTGATCAGTTTTTGATTTATAAAATTATCTTCAGCAACTAATATTTCGAACGGATATTTTGCCGAGATGTCTTTCAGGTCAGGTGTGTCGTCCTTCGGCGATGAGGGTTCAATATGTTCTTCTACAAAAACAGAGAGAAGTATATCAGCCATTAGTGAATGCTTAACGGGTTTATTTACATAAAACGAGAATAATTCCTGCACTTCGGGAGTCCTTTTGTTATAGCCAATAGAAGTGAGCATAATGAGGGGAAGTTCCGATTTGGTAAACCTTTTCCTTATTTCGCGGGCAAGCATTTCGCCGTCCATTTCGGGCATCTGCATATCGAGAATGGCTATATCGAAAGATTCTTTTTTATCGAGCAATTCCAGGGCTTCGGCACCCGAACCCACGGCAACGGATTCAATATTCCAATGATTGAATTGAAGTTGCAGAATACGACGGTTTGTGAAGTTGTCGTCAACAATAAGTATTTTTTTCTGATGGAGTTGCTGGAGTTTTTCGACAGCTTTATACTTATTTACAGGAGGTTCAATAAAATAGGTACGCATCGTAAACTTGAAATCTGAGCTTTTGCCCAGGATGCTCTCGACCCAGATTTTACCACCCATGAGCATTACCAGGTTCGACGAAATAGCTAAACCCAACCCGGTACCTCCGTATTTACGGGTAGTTGAAGCATCAACCTGTGTAAACGGCGTAAACAGCGCATCTATTTTCTCCTTTGGTATCCCTATTCCTGTATCTTTCACCGAGAATTCGAGGATTACCATATCGTCAATCTGTTTGTTGATGGTAACCTGAATAAAAATTTCGCCGGAAGTAGTAAATTTTACCGCGTTACCGATAAGGTTAAGCAGTACCTGCCTCAGCCTGAATCCGTCGCCAAAAATATAGGCGTTTATTTTGGGGTCAATAAAATAGATGAGTTCAAGCCGTTTCTCAAAAATTTTAGGTGCCATGAGGTCGAGTACATCTTCTATACACCTGCGTAGGTCGAAGGCGTTTTCTTCGAGTACCATATTCCCCGACTCAATTTTGGAGAAATCCAATATTTCGTTGATGATGTTCAGCAAGTTGTCGCCCGATGTTTCGATGGTTTGAACCAGTTCGCGTTGCGAAGCGGTAAGGTCGGATTGCATTAAGAGGCTTGTCATCCCAATTACTCCGTTCATAGGAGTCCGGATTTCGTGGCTCATGGATGCCAGGAAATTGGATTTGGCCTTGTCGGCTGCCCGGGCCAGTTCCATAGTTTCTTTGAGTTCCATCTGCGATATGTGTCTGCGTATAGCACCCGCCAGATTATTGGCCAGCATGGCAAAAGCAGTTTCCTCAACAGCGTTCCACATGCGCCCTGTGCTACAGTCGGAAAATCCGGCGAAGCCCCAGAAAGTATGTTCCTGTGGATCCATGATGGGAACCACAACCATCGATTTTATTAATTGCCGTTCAAAGAGTGGCCTCAACTCATCCCCAAAATCTTCAAGCCGCCCATTTATAGTCTGCCCATCCTGAAGCCTGGCGAACCAGCCGTCAGGATCACTGCTGTATATAGCTTCTTTGTATTCATCTGGATCAACAAGTTGGCGGATCTCAGGTTGCATCCAATCATAAATCAGATGCATTTTCATCGACTTCAGATCATTATCGTACACATTCTTGAATATGCTGATACGGTCGATTGTGGCATGGCTTACGATAGCTTCGAAGGCGCTATTAATCGCATCGTCGAGATTTTCGATGGTAAGCAAACGACTCGAAGCCTCAGCAAGACCGTTAAGAAGCTTATTTTGAACGGCAATTTGTTGTTGGATTAGTTTGCGTTCGGTGTTCTCTTTTTCAAGTTCCTTTCGTTGCGCGTTGAAATTTACGATCAAACCGGCAATCTGGCTGAATTCATCCTTCTTTTGTTGAAGTTTGCCTAATTGGGATGTATCACCTTGTTTCAGTGCTTCGGATATAATAGCTAGTGGACGGCGTACCCACCGATAGAGCATGTAAAAGAAAACGGCAAGAACCAAAATAAGCAGCGAAGCCAGAAAATAAATCACAAAATCGCTCATTCGATGGTACGTGGCAAGAAATTTATTCGGGGTCTTAAAAACGAGAGAGCAAATAGGTTGATTACTAAGGCTATAAATCAGAACCCTTGTACTCAGGGAATCGGTTTCAATGGAATTATTTATTTTATAATCAACTCCTTCAATAGAAATTGTGCTACCGGTAAGATTCGAAAAATCAGTGTAGAACTTTTTGTCCCAAAGTTTAGTTACAAAGAAAAATCCTTTTCCCTTTGAAATTCGGGCGGTATCGAGTGTTGGGTGGATAGTTGCTCCCGATACCTCCAGAATTCCATTTTTAGTCATATAGTAATAGTGAACAAATCCTGACAATTCGGTTTTTCTGAGAGTCTCTGCTTTTATAGTGCTATCACCAATTACGTGATCGTTTTGATTGCCAAATCCATAAATTAGTTCATTTTTCAGATTAAAAACACTTACCGAATGAAGCCTGAAAGAGTTTATAATTGTGGCAATATTATCAACAGCCCATTTTTCATCCTTAGTATCAATATATCCGATTATGTCGTCCCAATTGGTATAGTCGGTAACAATTTGCTTTAAATCTTCCGATCGCTCAAAAAGTTCATTCTTAATGATTATATCCTGTTGAGCCGTTGCCGATTGAATCATCAGATCGTTCTGCCGCGATTGTATCTTGCTGAAAACCATTAGTGAGGCCCAAAATAGTACAAGACAGGCAAGTATGAGCAGAAATATTTTTTTTTGAAGTGTCATTTTTTCTGTGAATCAGGCCATTTACAATTTTAAAAATTGGGGGATGATCGGAAACAAAAATAAACGATATTGATCGGCATCGCTATAGCTGAATTCACGCTTTAGTTGTAGCTGAAAATATTTTAATGTTGTAGTTGAAAGACCTACAAGGTTGTAGTTGAAATCGCGATAGACCCATATTCCGGGAAATTGAAAAAGATAGAAATGTACTCTTGTGCCTTGATAATACTGTGATAGACGGAATTCGTCAACAGTTATTAAGGGGGAAATGATAATGGTAAAAAAGGATATGGCCAGCATGATATTTCCCTGTCGGATTATTATCCCTGTAATTAATCCATATCGAATATATACGAAAAACAGGCTTGTCAGCTGGTTTTGGTTCCTTCTTCAGGTGTATCGAATACTT
>JBBSDG010000224.1:0-7190 GCA_038249635.1 Bacteroidales bacterium
ACTTCACCGGATTATTTTCGACAGGCTTGGGTATTTTGAAGCCGAGATACTCACTCCTACCAACGATAATTCATACGCCGAAATTGCTCCCGGTAAATCGGGTAAGTTCCGGCTCAATGCCTGGAAAGGAATTGTGGCTACCGATTTGCTCAAAAAGATGGTCCAGGAAAAAAGACCGTATGAAAAAGTGAAAGGTTCAGCCAATAGGCTTTACCAATTCTGGCTGAATAAGGTTATTGAATCTATTGAAAATGGTTCACGGACTTTACCAAAAACACTCGAAAATGCAGGCAAAGCCTTCAAAATACTTGAAGTGGAAAAGGGTAAACGCAAACCCATAATTGCCATTGTAGGCGAAACTTTTATGAGGGATAATCCCTATTGCAGCTCATTTTTAGTGGAGAAGCTGGAAGCATTGGGTGCCGAAACCATTATGGCTCCTTTTGGTGAATGGCTTATTTATTCATCTTACAGGTATGAGCGCGACAGTTTGTGGAAAGGCGACCTGAAAGGCCTGTTTAAAGCAAAACTACAACAATGGGGACAGCATTATACGGGGAACAAACTAAAGAATGCTGTTAAGAACTTCGTGGAAATGGAGACGGAAATTGAGCTTGAAGATATGCTCAAACATAGTGCCCCATACATTCACAAAGACTATGATGGTGATCCGGTTGCCGCTTTTGGATCCGCCGGGGGATTGTTTGAAGCCAATATTTCAGGGATTGTTTATATCATGCCGTTTACCTGTATGCCCGGAACCCTTGTGGCTGCGGTTAGTACCGATTTCCGTAAGGATCATAATAATATTCCCTGGGAAAATATACCTTACGACGGGCAGGAAGCAACCAATATCGATTCGCGGTTACAGGCATTTATGCATCAATGCCTCGAATATAACCGGATGCGTAAAACAGAAAAGCAAAAAGTTTTACAGGAATAGTTTTCATGTAATGCACTTCCTTAATTTTTTTTGATCAACCCTTCAAAAGCTCCTCACTTTTGAAGGGTTTTTTCCCTATCAGGAATAAAAACACCTATGATTTGTTCAAAGAATCCGGATTTGAGAAGTATCTTTACAAACGCAAGTAATAACATACTGTGACAAGTAATAACATACCGTGAAATGAAAACTATAATCCGAAGTTTATTTTTTCTTCTTTTTTTGACAGCCGGTCAGGGTTTGTTTGCGCAGCAGGACATGCTGATAAAAAACCTTGAAGTGATAAGTGGAAGCGAGAAATCTGCCCATCTTAAAATGATGACACCTCATGAGACCCTCATTGTGAATAACTACGATCTGAAATACCACCGGTTCTTTTTGTTTGCTGATCCGGCAAAATCATCCATCAGTGGTTCGGTAACATCATATTTTATTGCAACCACTGATATGAGCAGCATTCAGTTTGAATTATTTGCAGCAATTTCGGCCGACTCGGCTTTCCATCATGGCTTAAAGCGCAGTGTAACTCATACCGGCAATGTAATTACAATTCCTTTTCGTGAAACAACTCCAAAAAACTCACTGGATTCGGTAACAGTTTACTATCACGGTGATCCGACATCCAGTGGGTTTGGTTCCTTTGGAAGGGAAGTGCATGGCGGGGCTCCCGGTATGTGGACGCTTTCCGAACCATACGGCGCCTCCGACTGGTGGCCCTCGAAAAATGATCTTACCGACAAAATTGATTCCATCGACATGTTTGTAGTTACGCCAAAAGGGAATCATGTTGCAGGCAATGGACTCCTGATCAGCGAAACTCCATACGGAACAAAAGCTGTGCTTGCCCATTGGAAGCATCGGTATCCGATAGTATCCTACCTGATAGCCATTGCATCAACCAACTATGCCCGTTTCTCGGATTATTATGTAACAGGTACCGTTTCGCTTGAGGTTTTAAATTATGTATATCCGGAGGATTCAGCATTTCTTCGTGAAAGTGCTAAGACAGTTCTGCCAAGCCTTGCTTTGTTCGAAGAACTTTTTACGCCTTACCCTTTCCGTGCCGAAAAATACGGGCAGGCACAGTTTGGCTGGGGCGGAGGCATGGAACACCAGACCATGACATTTCTGGGTAAAGGAGCCTTTAACGTGGAAGTTATTACCCACGAACTGGCGCATCAATGGTTTGGCGACATGGTAACCTGCGGATCGTGGCACGACATTTGGCTAAACGAAGGTTTTGCAACCTATTGCGCCGGGCTGATGTATGAATCGAGCAATGCCTATTACTGGGCCCTCTGGAAAAAATTGAATATAGCGAGTGTATGCAGGCAACCAGGAGGATCAGTTTATTGCGATGACACCACGAGTGTTGACAGGATTTTCAGTTCACGCTTGTCGTATAGCAAAGGAGCCATGCTGCTGCACATGTTGCGTTGGGTAGTAGGTGATGATAGTTTCTTTACAGGAATGAAAAACTACCTCAATGATCCGAAACTACAGCATGGATTTGCCCGTAGCTCTGATTATATAAAACACATGGAAGCTGCTTCGGGCCGCGATTTAAGTGGTTTTTTTAATGATTGGCTTTATGGCCAGGGGTTTCCGACGTACACTTTTAATGTGGCGCAATCGGAAGATTATCAAACTTCTGTTTCAATCTTTCAGAAACAGTCGGATCCTTCAGTCAATTTTTTCGAATTACCAGTTCCTATTCAGTTTTTCGGTGCCGGAAGAGATACGGTTATCATTGTTAACAATACTTTTTCGGGTCAAGTGTTTTCTATAAATCCGGGATTCAGGATCGACTCCGTAAAATTCGACCCTGACCAAAGACTGGTTTCGGCCAATAATAGTGTAACTTTAGGCATAGATGACCTACCGGTAGGAAAAACACTTGTGCTGATGCCTAACCCTGCGAATGATTTTCTGATTCTTCAGCATAACATGGGAAAAATCAGTTCGCTCGAAATTCTTTCTATGGATGGAAAATCGAAAATAATTAGCAGTAAAAAAGGAGAAGACTTCAATTTGAAGATTAATACTCAGAATCTGAAAACCGGAATGTATTTGCTGAGGATCGGATATAAAGAAGGTATTGTAACGAGGAAGTTTGTTATTAAAAGGTGATGAAATAATTGGCTCAATGCTTCGCGTTCCTGCTTCGTTGTTCCTCCTCGCAGTGACGGGTTCAATGCTTCGCGTTCCTGCTTCGTCGTTCCTCCTCGCAGTGACGGGTTCAATGCTTCGCGTTCAAGGTTCAAATTACAGGTCGCAAATTCCAGGTCGCAAATGCCAGATTCCAATTCCAAATCTGCATACCTAAATTCCCTTATTCCAGTATCCCGAAAGTATATCCCTGATTGATGCAATGCTCAATATACATGGGCAACGCGTATTCCATCCGCTCACGGGCTTTTATGCTATCGTGAAAAACGATGATGGAACCTGGTCTGGTATGTTTGATTGCATTGGCCAGGCATTGTTCGCCGCTAAGTTTTATATTATAATCGCCTGTAAGCGCACTCCACATAACAATCCTGTAACTATCGGCCAGCTTTCGCGCTATCTTTCGGTTTATCTGACCATGCGGCGGACGGAACAACTTGCTTTTTACCAGCCGGTTGCATTGCTCAACCTCCGATAAATACGAATTATAATCCGTTTTCCAGGCTTTAACATGATGAAAGGTATGGTTACCAATTGCATGACCGTCAGCAACCAGCATATTGAAAACTTCAGGGTATTTATGTACATTTTCGCCAACGCAGAAAAAAGTAGCTTTAATTTTGTACTTCCTTAGAATAGCCAATACCTGCGGGGTAACTTCCGGAATTGGCCCATCATCAAAAGTCAGGAAAACTTCGCGGTGGATTGTGTTCACCTGCCACAAAAGGCTTTTAGGGTATATTGCCCTGATCCAGAATGGCGCCGAGTATATTTTCATGATGAATATTTGTGTGGCGAAAATACGAACAATTTGCTGAAACAGGAACTAACAGCCTTGAACAGAAGTAAAATTCGAGGCGAAATTTTGACTAATTTTGCAGATTAATTACATCCAAAGTATGAACAAGCTTATCCGTTACTTCCTTCAGGGGTTATTGTTTATTTCGCCGCTGGCCATCACCATCTATGCCATTTTTGTCTCGTTTCAGTTTGTCGATGGATTGCTCAAACAATATCTTACTGATTTAATAGGCTTTAAAATACCTGGACTAGGACTCATTATTATTCTGACATTTATAACCCTTATTGGGATTATAGGAAGTTCAATCCTGTTAAAGCCAATTCTGCAATCACTGGATAAAATAATCAGCCAGGCGCCACTGGTTAAAATAATATATACCTCGATTAAGGATTTTATGTCGGCTTTTGTGGGCAAAGACAAAAAATTTACTGAACCGGTACTTATTAAATTGAGCCAGGATTTTGATATGGAAAGGCTCGGATTTATTACCCAGCACGATCTTAGCAGCCTTGGTATTGAAGCTGACAAAGTAGCTGTTTACCTGCCTCATTCCTACACTTTTTCGGGAAACCTTGTTATTGTTCCTGTTGCAAACATTACAGCACTCAATGCCAACTCAACCGAAGTGATGAAATTTATTGTAACCGCCGGTGTTACAGCAATTCAGGCAACAAAGGCAGCCAATGAAACACGCATTGAACCGGCAGACTAAATTAAAATATTGCTTCTCCTTACTATGAAAAAACCTCTGATACTGATCACCAACGATGATGGAATAAACGCTCCCGGAATTCGTTACCTGATTGAAACCATGCGCCCGCTTGGCGATATTCTTGTTATTGCCCCCGATAAACCTCAATCGGCAATGGGTCATGCTGTTACCATACATTCGCCGTTACGGATATTTAAAATCGCCGAAACGCCCGGTTACCGCGAATACAGTTGTAACGGGACACCTGCCGACTGTGTAAAAGTAGGCGAAAAGGTAATTCTTCGCGGCAAACCAGATCTTATTGTATCAGGAATCAACCACGGAAGCAATGCATCAATCAACATTTTGTATTCGGGTACCATGGCAGCAGTTATTGAAGGTGCAATGGAAAATGTGCCTTCCATCGGATTTTCATTAAATGATTATACATACACGGCCGATTTCAGCCATTGCGGCAAAGTGGTTACATCAGTTGCCTCCAATGTGTTGAAAAACGGCCTCCCGGATGGTATTTGTCTTAATGTAAACATCCCCCAAATCAATGGCAGTAATGTAAAAGGTATCATGGTAACCAAACAGGCGAAGGCATTCTGGGATGAGAATTTCGATGAACGAAAGGATCCGCATAAGCACGACTATTACTGGCTCAGGGGCGAATTTGTAAACCTTGATGAAGGCGAAGATAATGACCACTGGGCTGTAAATAATAATTATGTAAGTATTGTACCGGTACAGATCGACCTTACAGCACATCACATGATCAAAAAAATAGAAGACTGGAAATTAGAATTTTAAATACTACTGATGGCAATGTTGAGTTGGTTAAAGAATGATAAAATTTCGCTGGGCGTTCTGATTGGACTTATAATCCCTGTGCCGGTTGCCTTATTTTTTGCGGTAATATTGCGGCTGGTACAGATTAATTTCCATATCCTTGCCAGGACAAGGATGACGGATATGCTGTTACTTGGCCTTGCCGTGAACCTTGTTGTTATGAGGTATTATTTCCTGAAATTGAAATTTGAAAACACAGGAAAAGGCATTATGATAGTAACTTTAATTATCATTCTGGCATTTTTTCTATTCCTGAAAAACAGTAATCTCTCGCTTCCTTTTTAATTCATAGCTAAAATCAATGAAGTACTACATCATAGCAGGGGAAGCTTCCGGCGATTTACATGCATCAAAGCTGATGAACGGAATTAAAGCCCGTGATGCACAAGCTGAGTTCCGGTGCTGGGGTGGCGAACTGATGGAAAAAGCGGGAGGCACTATTGTAAAACATTACCGGCAGCTTGCATTTATGGGCTTTCAGGAAGTTATTCTGAATATCAGGACGATCCGTAAAAACTTAATATTTTGCAAGAATGATATCCGGAAGTGGAATCCGGATGCGGTTATCCTGGTTGATTATCCGGGATTTAATATGCGTATTGCTGAATTTGCAAAAGCTAAAGGGTTTAAAGTTTTCTATTACATATCGCCACAGGTTTGGGCATGGAAAAAACATCGTGTTCATAAGCTTCACAGGAATACTGACCTGGCTTTTGTGGTTATGCCGTTTGAGAAAGATTTCCATGCCAAATACGGATATCATGTTGAATTTACAGGTCATCCCTTGCCCGATTCCCTTGATCTGAACGCAAAAATTGATGCAGCAGCTTTCAGGACCGAGAATCATTTGGGCGAAAAGCCTGTTATAACGCTTATACCCGGCAGCCGCAAACAGGAGTTGCAACACATTTTACCGCACATGCTCAAGGCGATTGAAAATTTCGAAGAGTATCAGTTTGTAATTGCAGGAGTGCCAACGCTCAGTGAAAAATTCTATAAGAAACTTATCGGGGATCACCTTGTGAAAGTGGTTTTTGGGCAAACGCACAACTTACTGCGGATTTCGCGGGCAGCGGCTGTTAAATCCGGCACGGTAACCCTCGAAACTGCTATGCTGAACGTACCACAGGTAGTTTGCTACAGGTTTAGTTTCCTTTCAGCATTAGTTGCATGGATTGTGGTGCATGTTAAATATATTTCATTGGTAAACCTTATCCTCGACCGTAAGGCGGTAACTGAACTTATACAATACAAATTTACAGCCGACACGTTAAGCCGCGAATTGGAAAAGATTTTGCCTGATGGCGATGCCCGCGATAAAATGATGGCCGATTATAAAGAGCTGCGCGAACGTGTCGGACTTCCGGGAGCTTCCGACAGGGCGGCCGCTCTGATGATTGAAAACCTTCAACACAGTGCATAATATAAATTGGCATTAAAACTTTCCCAATATTGTTTTAATCTATTTCTTATGGTATTTAGCCGGAAACCCGAAATTTCCGGCTTTTCTATTTGACCCAATTAAATATTTTAGCTCTTATTTATATTGATCTGCAAATATTTATAACTTTGAAGTAAAGATAGCCAAATGCAATACCGCCACCTTTTCCCAATGGTGAGAATATTGCTGCCATTTATGGCAGGGATTATTGTGTGCATTTTAATCTCAGCATCCATCGGAATTCCTGTATCAATCTGGATTAGCCTTCTTCTGTTAACTCTTGCTGCCG
>JBBSDG010000225.1:0-7152 GCA_038249635.1 Bacteroidales bacterium
CTTTTGCCATTTTAATTAATGTTTATTGTGTTTCTATTTGTATTGATTTTAACTTTCAAAATCAGAGCCTTCGGCGAGAATTGAACTCGCGACCTCTTCCTTACCAAGGAAGCGCTCTCCCCCTGAGCTACAAAGGCTATTATGAGCGGAAGACGGGGCTCGAACCCGCCACCTATAGCTTGGAAGGCTATCGCTCTACCAAATGAGCTACTTCCGCGGTTTAAACAGTTAATGGTTAAAGGTTAATGGTAAATAGTTGTTGTAAAATCCAACTCCTAAAACCAAAACCCTAACCCCTGTAACTGGTGGGGGGAGGAGGATTCGAACCTCCGAAGGCGAAGCCAACAGATTTACAGTCTGCCCCATTTGACCGCTCTGGTATCCCCCCAGGTATTTTTAATATTTCGATGAACTGGAGCCGATGGAGGGACTCGAACCCCCGACCAGCTGATTACAAATCAGCTGCTCTACCAACTGAGCTACATCGGCCTATCCCTTTTCTTTGAAAAGAGCTTCAAAAGCAGGCTTTTTGTGTTTCTGTAACTCAAATATTCCTTATTATCAGCACTTTACAACCACTTTCATACAAACAAAAGCAGTCCTTTTTGAAAAGGACTGCAAATGTACGCACTTAATTTGATTTACCAAACAAGTGATGAAAATAATTTCATTATTTTTATTCGCCTCTTTGCTTCTCTTTATGTCGGACTAATTGTTTACGAAGTGCATCTACAGCTATGTCGGTAGCTTCTTCAAATGATTTGCTCTGCTTTTTTGCAAAAAGATCATTCCCCGGAACCAATAACCTGATTTCTGTAATCTTGTTATCATGGTCTTCACCATTGTTTACCCTGAGCGTTACTTCACTTCCGATAATACCGTCATACATATCCGAAAGTTTTTCAACCTTCTCGGTTATGAACGAATCCAATTTCTTATCGGTTTTAAAATGCACTGAATTGATGTTAACTTTCATGAGTCCTCCTTTTGTTTACGCCCTTGGATGGGCCTGTTTGTAGATTGATTTTAGCTTTTCAATAGTGTTGTGTGTGTAAACCTGGGTTGCGGCCAGGCTTGAGTGACCAAGAATTTCCTTGATAGCATTGAGATCAGCGCCATCTTCGAGCATATGCGTGGCAAATGAATGTCTTAGCACATGCGGGCTGAGTTTGCTGTTCGATGCTACTTCGGAAAGGTATTTGTGAACAATGTTGTGGATCAGCCTTGGATAAATTGCTAATCCTTTCGATGTAACAAAAAGCGTATGAATATTGTTTTGATCAACTGGAAGTTTTTCAGATAAAAATGTATCTCTTATAATAAGGTACTCTTTTAATTGGATAATTATATTTTCACCGATGGGAACAATCCTTTCCTTATTTCGCTTTCCCAGAACTTTCAGTGTTCCGGTATTCAGATCAAGGTCATTAATACTGATATGAACCAATTCGGCCCTTCGGATTCCGGTTGCATAAAACAAGGTGATGATCATTTTATCGCGGCTTCCTTGGTAACCGGCATCAAACTCGACTGCATGAAGCAAATTATCCAGGCTATCATGGGTAAGGAATACAGGAAGATGTTTTGTAATGCGTGGAGCAACAACTTTGAGCATGGGATTTACAACCAGCAATCCCTGCTTCTGGCAATATCGGTAGAAAGATTTAAGGGTTGAGAGTTTCCGGTTAACCGAACGGGTCGAAATTTTACGATCGATCAGGGAAATAAGCCACGACCGGATAAGGTTATGATCGGCAAGGAGAGGATCGGTAACGGAATATTGCAGGTTAAGGAATTTGGTAAAATCATCCAGGTCGGTATGATATGCCAGAATAGTATGCGCGGAATACCGCTTCTCAAATCTCAGGTAATCTATGTAGTTATCCTTCAGCATCCTTCAAAATAAAACAGGAAGTAACCTTTGCCCCTCACTTATTGTACTTAACCAACGTTAAAAGTACAACAATAGTATGAGAAATGCAAATATTACTTCCTGCCATCCGCTAATAATTACGGAATGACTACAATTCCTGCTGCTGCTGAAGCTGTTGGATGTAAATAGCGTGACGAACTTCTTCGCGACGTACGATTGATGGCTTTGTAAATTTCTGACGATTACGCAGTTCTTTAACAACGCCGGTTTTTTCGAATTTACGTTTCAATTTCTTCAGCGAGCGGTCAATGCTTTCGCCTTCTTTTACAGGAACAATGATCATAATGTATAAACTTCCTTTCGGTTAAGTGATTAATTAAATGTTTTTAAGGGGTGCAAAATTAGTAAATAAATCAGAATAAAAGTGAAATAATATAATTTATTTCTAAACAGAGCAGATAAATTTTGAAAAGCACTCTTAAATCGACTTAAATTTCTTTACTGAAAACTCTAAACCTTTGATGAATAGGTATATTGAGCCTTTCGAATTCGGCACGCATTTTAACGTTATTTTCGAGTATAAGGTGCGTTGAAATATCTTTAAAACCAGCTTTTCCAGCAGAATCGAGAAGGCTCATAGCCATAAGTATCTCAATACCTGTTCCTTGAAAGTTGCGGCGCACAGCCCCTAACATTATATCAAGCTGGCTGGTTTTGCGGGATGCCAGCAATATTTGGAAAATCCCGATAGGGAACAGATACCCACCCGATTTCTGTATGCCTTTGGTAAGGTTAGGTATGCCAATGATAAACGCGATAACCTGACCTTCTTTCTCAATCACTTTTACAAAGCGGGGATCGATAATAGGAAGGTAACGCGAAGCTAGTTCGTGTATTTCGGTTTTTGTCATAGGAACAAAACCGTATAAATGATCGTAGGTGTGGTTAACCAGCTCAAGTACCGGCTCAATATAAGGTTTGAGTTCGCGCCTTGATGTAAATTCAACAAGTTTCATAGTGCCATTGAGGTTGGCGCGCTGCTGAATGCGATAATACAAATCGGGTAAACCAATATTAACCGGGAATTTGTACAACAGACAATCTATTTCTTTAACAAACCCTTCATTTTCAGTGAGTTTAACTATATATTGAGGATTACAGGCAGCATCAATCAATGGAAGATGCTCGAATCCTTCGACCAGCAAACCCTGAACATCTTTATCCGAAAAGCCATAAGGACCCACCAGCAGGGTCTTGCCTTTTTGTTTGGCCCAATCACGGATAAACGAAAACAAAGCATGAGCAATTTCCGGACTGTCAATTGAATCGAAATAGCCAAACCTGGCTTTATTTTCATTACGTAATGTATTATAGGTATTATGGATAATCCCCATAATACGACCTACCGGTTTCCCATCACGAAAAGCAAGAGCCATAATGGTATCGCATGATTCGAATTGGTGGTTCTTTTTCGGATTAAAAAAGCTCCAGTCATCAGTATAAATTGTTGGCATCCAGTTTGGCTCATTCTTATGCAATTTTGCAGGAAGATGAATAAAGGTGCGGAGCAATTTGCGGGGTGTAACTTCAACAATTGTAATTTCCATTTTCGTGTTTCTGTAGCAGGATAGTGAATGCAATATTAACAAATTATTATCAAGCGGAAGCCTTTTCACCATTTAAGCCTGCAAAATTTATAACATTAAAAACTATAGTATATTGATTATATGATATTTATAATATTTTTACACCCAAATAAAAACAACACTCCTTTGTTTTGGTTATAAAGCATACTTTTGTACCCTAAACATATATAGAATTCTACATGAACATACAATACGTTGGAGAACACTTAATGGCCGGGTATTTAGGCCGTATCTTTATCTGGCTCAGCTTTTTATCGCTTATATTCTCTGCTCTTTTATTCATATATTCCTTAAGAGAAAAAGAGAAAAAAGCGCTTTATATCAGGCTTGCCGGAAACCTCTACTGGTTGCATTTTATAACTTTGACCGGTGCTATAGCCTCACTTTATTACCTTATAGGCAATCATTGTTTTGAATATTCCTATGTATGGCAATATTCGTCGGTTGATATGCCTGCTAAATACATGATTTCCTGTTTCTGGGCCGGGCAGGAAGGTTCGTATTTGGTATGGGCATTCTGGCAGGGAATAATCGGGTTATTCCTCCTGCGCTCAGCCAAAGAATGGAAAGCATGGGTAATGCCGGTGTTTGCTACCGGACAGTTTTTCCTGATATCAATGGTATTGGGTTTAAACCTGGGAAGTTTCAGCATAGGCGAAAGTCCGTTCGGATTATTGAGGAATATGCCGCAAAATATGGGAGAAGAGCTTTTCAAACAAGCAAACTACCTTACCATGTTAACGGATGGAAACGGGTTGAATCCTCTGCTCGAAAACATCTGGATGATTATTCACCCGCCATCACTTTTCTTTGGGTATGCAGTTACGATGGTTCCTTTTAGCTATGCCATTGCCTCAATCTGGAGGAAGGAATATCATTCGTGGTTAAAACCTGCCATTCCCTGGACACTTGCCGCAGTGTTGGCATTGGGAAACGGGATTATTCTGGGTGGTCGCTGGGCTTACGAATCACTCACATTTGGCGGTTTCTGGGCCTGGGATCCGGTTGAAAACGCTTCGCTGGTTCCTTGGCTGCTGCTTGTTGCCACGCTTCACAGTATGATTATTGCTAAAAAGAGATTCAGCACTTATGCCACAACTTATTTTTTCACCATACTGTCGTGGTTTTTCGTAATGTATGCCACCTACCTTACGCGAAGTGGAATATTAGGTGAAACCTCTGTGCATTCATTTGGAGCCAACGCTCTTGCCACACAGATGGTTTTTTTTACAGCTCTTTTCCTGTTGATTCCTTTAGCACTTTTGTTTTACCGCAAAAAAGAGTTCCCTAAAAAAGACAGTGAAGAAATTATGACCCGTGAATTCTGGATGCTGATAGGTGCCATTGTAGTGCTGCTTTCGGCCTTCCAGGTAACTGCAACAACATCAATACCAGTTTTTAACAAACTATTCGGAACCGGAATTGCACCTCCCATAGATAATATAAATTTCTATAACACCTGGCAAATGCCATTTGCCATTTTTATTGGATTTGGCATAGCAATAAGCCAGTATTTATGGTATGGACAGAATGATTTAAAGCAGTTTTTACGGAAAATACTTATTGCTAGCGGGGTATCCATTGTGCTCACTGTTTTAATTGCACTGGGCGATCAGGTTACTGGTGCCAGCCGCATCATACTGTTATTCAGCATTTTATTAGCACTGGTGGTTTCTGTTGATTTTGTGATACATTATTTAAAGAAGACATCCAACGTAGGTGGTGCATTTACGCATATCGGATTTACCTTATTCCTTCTGGGTGTAGTGCTTGCTTTTAGCAATTCGCAGATCATATCGCGAAATACTTCAGGATTAGACCTTGGTAAAGAAGCGGATAACAAAGAGAATCTCGTTTTGAAAAAAGGTATAGGACAGCCAATGGGCAAATATATGGTTACCTATACCGATGCAACCACCAAGGGCAGAGAAACTTTTTACAAGGTTGACTTTGTAAAAATGAAGGATGCAGGAACCGGTAAAATTGATTTCTCAGTATATCCGTCACTAAATGTAAATACGCGTATGGGAAATGTGTACAATCCCTCCACGAAACACTTTATTGACAAAGATATATACACTTACCTCAGTTTTGCCCAGCAAAGTACAGGAACTGCAGATGCCGAAGGCTATAGCAAAAGTGGCGAACAACCCATGAATGTAAAAGACACATTGATGATTTCGCGCAGTTTTGTAATACTCGATGATGTGATTACCTCGATGGCAAAAAACGATGTGAACAATGCCAGTATTGATGCCAGGTTCAAAATAATCAGTATGAATGAGGGTGTGATGGAGACGAACATCAAATATGAAATTATAAATGGCGAACTAAAACAGACTGATGCGGCGATTGAGCCGTTAAACGTGAAACTACGTTTTGAGGGAGTGTCAGCTGATTCAAAAGCAATTCGTGTTGGAATTTATGAACGCCAGGAGGATTATATTGTTATGAAAGCCATTATCTTCCCTTTCATGGCGGTTTTATGGTTTGGGATTGTGGTAATGTTTAGCGGATTAACTTATTCAATCATGAGGCGGACAATAGGGAAGTATAAAAATTCAGAGAATAAGGCTTAGCACTTTAAGATTCCGAAATAAACAATTTTACACTGATGCAGAAGAGCATTAAAAATATCGCTTTTGCCGGGTCGGGAAATGTTGCCTGGCACCTGGCTAAAGGATTAATGGTGCAAGGGTTCAGGATAAACAGCATCTGGAGTCGTGAGTATGCAAATGCGGTATCTCTTGCCGGATTATGCGGTGCAAAAGCATCAAAAGATATTTCCGGCTTACGTGAAGGAACCGATCTGATCATAATTGCCGTTGCGGATAAAGCAATAGCTGATGTTGCCTTAACTATAGGGAACTTTGACGGGATAGTAGTTCATACTGCCGGTTCAGTTTCCATTGATGTATTGAGAGACAATTTTGAAAATTGCGGTGTGTTCTATCCGTTACAAACCTTATCGAAAGGGAAACCAGTTGATTTTGTTGAAGTTCCGTTTTTTCTGGAATCTTCGTCTGATGAAACTCTGCTGGCTTTAAAACGGTTAGCGTCAAAGCTTACGTCTAATGTATATGAAGCTGACAGCCGACAGAGAATGCTGTTGCATGCAGCAGCTGTATTTGCAAGTAACTACTCAAATCTGATGTATATTATTGGCAATGAAATTCTTAAAGATTCCAACTTACCTTCCAATGTTCTTCATCCGTTAATCCTTGAAACGGCCCGGAAAGCCGTAAACGGTGATCCTTTGGAAATGCAGACCGGTCCTGCACGACGACACGATACCACAACTCTCGAAAAACATATTTCTGCTCTTGCATCGCAACCCGAATATGCGGAACTTTACCGACTGTTAGCCAGCCTGATCATCAAAAAATATAAATAGAACTCAAACCATCCACATATGTCGAATTACAAAGAGAAGCTATTAAAAGTTAATACATTTATTTTTGATTATGACGGGGTACTTACGGATGGAACGGTGATAATTAGCAGCGACGGAGATGCGTTGCGTACTGCCAATGTGAAGGATGGGTATGCACTGCAGCTTGCCATCAAGAAAAACTACAGGATCGCCATAATTTCCGGTGGCTATTCCGAATCCATGAAACATCGTCTCGAAGC
>JBBSDG010000226.1:0-7149 GCA_038249635.1 Bacteroidales bacterium
AAAAAAAAAGTGTTATATAAACAGGCAAAATTCGGGAGAAAAGTGTATATTTATGTCGAATATTTAGGGAGAAAAGTGTAATAACTAGCTTTAATTTCGAAAAATTAATGTATAGAACAAAACTCAAAGACCTGATTAATTGGAAATTAAATAAAAATAAAAAGCCGCTTGTGTTTATAGGTGCCCGGCAAGTAGGTAAAACCTGGCTGCTTCAGTCATTTGGAAAATCCGAATACAAGCAAATGCTGTATGTCATTTTTGAAGATGATGATGCACCAAAAGATATTTTTCAATCAGATTTCGACATTAATCGAATTATAACTTTGTTGAACGCATACGCAGGACTGAGAATTAATGCTGATGACAAATTACTTTACATTTAGCAATAGCAAATACGAAATTGACTTTATCATTCAGAACGAAAATGATGAAATCATACCTCTCGAAGTAAAATCAGGAGAAACCCTTAAAGCACGTATTTTCAAGCTTTTTTGTGAAAAATTTGAGCCCAAAACAGCCATTCGCTCTTCATTGTCCAACTATCAAACTGAGAGTTGGTTGGTAAATGTTCCACTCTATATCGTAGGAGAGTATTTAAAATAGGGTTCTTTTAAGCTATAACTTCGCATCTATCATTTTCAGTAATCCCCCACTACACAACAACTATTTTGCTGAGTGATGGGCTATATATTTAAGATCAAAAAAACATTGCCAAATATAAAATATGAATCAACTTTTAGTTTCTCAATTATATAACCTGATTTTGCAGTTCCTAAACCACCATTTCGGAACTGTTCATTTCGAAAGTGGCAACTTGTGCAATTTTTACACAAGTTTCCACCGCCTCCAAAATTCCCAACATCATTGACATTGTGCGCTATGGAGAAAAAGAAACCGAGCCTTTGGGGGATGAGCAGCTATTGTTTCAACAATTCCACAAAACACACATCATTCTCGCGAATAGTCAGCTGATAGCTGAATATTTTGTCGGCTCCCGAAATCAATCCAGTACCCGGTTCCAGGTTATTGAATAATACTAATCCTGTTCCCACCCGAATAATTTATTTTCACTACACCTCCTTTTTCGAGTGCAGTCCAGGTCCAGCTATTGGCAACGAGCTTTCCAACTGGCTCTATTCGTTTTCCGTTAACCGTAATCGTTTTTGGCTTCGATGTCATCCGGAGTGTTACCTGCGAGGCATCATCATAAGTAGTAAAAGAAACCTGCCCCGGCTTGTATTCGATAGATTGAACCACTGAAGATGAACTTAACAACCTGTTTGCATCCGAAGGTGCGAGTTCAGGCAGGGCGGCCATTGCACGCAGGTAATGCCGCACATAATCGCCATACCCATCAGATAACCATATATCATCGTGCATATACCGATTTTTGCCGTCGAAATCAACCATATAGGTTGCCCAGTTTAGCTGACGAATGGCATTTTTCACAAATGCCTGGTCACCTGTGAGTTCAGCAAACTGCAATTCGGCGGATGCCTGTCGTGAAGTATGGCTGTTGCCCGGAACTTTGTAAGCAGTTTGCTCATTCACAGCTATTACGCCATATTTAAGCCATTCCTTATTACCCAGATTTTTGTAAACCCAGTCAAAAATTCCTTTCACTTCTGTCTTCCAATTTGGGAAGTATTCCCGGTGATTCATCATAAACTGCGCAAAGGTGATTGCATTGATCTGTGTATCACTATTTCCTACAATATCTTCGAAAAACGGTCCCCAGTGGTTATTCTTTAACGGATATTTCTTCATCCAGGCAAGCATGGTATCGAAGGCTTTTTGGTATTCCAAAGTATTTCCCCTGTTCATTTGGATTAATCCTAAAAACAATTCCATGGTTCCCGACCAATTGGTGGTATAATTAAATAATTGCACTTCCTTTTCTATACCTTCCGTATTGGTTATGCTTCCATATTTACCGACCATTGTATTCACTTTAAACGGCAAAGGAGATATGGAATCGTTCCCTGAAATGGTATGCTTTGCCAGTGTATTGGCAATTTTTATGGCTGTTTCCAGGTAAATGCCGGTAGGTGTCTGACCATGGCTCCCGGTTCCGATTAATTTATAAAGATTGATCAGTTCATTGCCATAAGAGCCGGCCTTGTCGGGTTGCGTATAATCCCTCCCGATTACCATATCACCATCGTAAATGCCTGAATATGCCAGTGTGTTGTATGGATAAGGCAAATTGGCCCAATCGGCAGTGGAAGGAGATAGACTGTGGCTGATATAATAATCAGCCATGAATTTCATATTCTCCTTAACCCGCTCGTTACCGGAATACTGGTACAATAGGCGCCAGGAATTGAGTGCCATTTCAAATTGTGAACCTGCTACTCCCCTGGTGTCGTTCACTTCAGATTTCCAGACCTGGTGATTCATGTAATAAGGCAAACCATTAAGGTCGGTTCGCATGGTGTCCCAGAAATTCCAGGTGGCATTGATCACAAAATCGTAGGATTTACCGGGATCGGGTGAATACCAGGGAAGCAATGAATTATCGACCTTGCTTATGCGAACGGCATGATACTGAATGGTATCGCCAATCAATACCGTATCCTGCAATGGAATGTGACCGGCAGGTTTCTGACTAAATCCGGCCATTGAAATTGATAAAATCGCGGTGATTAAAGTTGAAATTGTTTTCATACAAACTTTGTCAGACTGATTATAGGATTATCAGGATTTTGTTTCCTCCCGAATATTTCATTTTCACCACCCCTCCTTTTTCGAGTGCAGTCCAGGTCCAGCTGTTTGTTGAGAGTTTTGCTGCAGCTGAGAGTAGCTTTCCGTTGACTGTAATTGTTTTTGGCTTCGATGTCATCCGCAGCGTTACCTGTGAGGCATTGTCAAAGGTACTGAAAGAAACCTTTTTATCTTTGTATTCAATGGTTTGAACAACCGAAGTGGACTTCAGCAGATGGTTTCCGACCGGCACCCATTCGGGGATAGCAGCCAGTCCTTCCATAAAATGGCGGATATAATCTACATAACCGTCGGAAAACCAGATTTCGTCGCCCCAGTTGTGGCCGGTTTGTATAACGCCATCGGGTTCGGCCATATAGGTGGCATGGTTAAAGTAGCGGTATGCTTCTTCCTTATACCATTTGTCTCCTGTACGCTCGTACCACAATGCACAGATGGATGCATAACGCGAAGTATGGCTTCCCATGGGAACATAACAGCCGGTTTGTTCGTTAATGGCATTCATGCCAGGTTCGCTGAAAGTATTTTTCAACCACCATATTAATCCGGGAACAGTGGTAGTAATATTTGGATCGTTTTGCGGATGCTTTATCAGATAGCGGGCAAATTCCATGGGACTGTTATTTACACGGTTCAGGTTGATATTGTCGATGCGGATGTCTTCAAAATACCCTTTCCAGATGGATGTTTTTATCGGCCCTTCTGACGAATAGAGCCAGTACCATACAATATCGGCGGCCTTTTGGTAGGCAATTGCCTTTTCGACAGGAAGTTTAACCCGATCCTTAATACGAATGAGTTCTTCTATCAAACGCAAATTATCCACCACATGAGAAGTGTAATCTTCAAGGATTTCACCATTTTCGGCCTTCACCCTGAAAGGCCAGGGAGAAGTGAGCACAAGGTTTTTCCATTCAAGACCTGATTTCAGGTGAACACCTTTGCGCACATGTTTTGCCAATGCATCGGCACATTGAATGGCTGCCTCCAGGTATTTTGTTTCATTAGTAATTTCATAGAATTTCAGATAAGCAATCCCCATATCTCCGATTTTATCTGTTTCCAAAACAAATGAGCCATCGCCCCGGCCAATGTTTTCAGCCGTAACTGCCGTATCGAATTTGGATGCGCCATCGTAAATAATTTCACCAGCTTCCGAACTGGCATAAGGCACCAAAGCCCATTCCCAGTTTGCAGGAGTTGTTCCGTATTTCAACTGGTGGTCGAGGCCTTGGCGGCTAATATCAATCATGGTTTCATCGCCCGAATAATTACGCCAGTCGATGGCGAAACTCTGCACCATTCCGGCATTTATAACTATCGGATTATGCGGCCAGCTTGAGCCAAAGAAACTGCCTTTTCCATCGCGGTACATGGAACAATGCGTAATGTACAAAGGCAGGTTATTCGTTTTGCTGTCAGGGCAGTTTTTCCAGAAACCGACCGCCAATTCCACCGACTTTACATATCCGGCACCCGGAGTTTGCGGTTGGTAGCGGGAAAGCAGCTTGCCTGATTTATCCAGGATTACTTTTGCGCCACACATACTATCAACCTTGTATTGGGCTGAAGCTGAAATGAATGAGCCGAGAAACAACAGCCCTATGAACAGATTATTTTTCATTTATTTATGTCTGATTAGTGAAACAAAAAGATGAATTAAGGTTTGACTTTAGAAATGAACCAACCCTGCCCCGACTGATTTCATCCCCGTAGTTCTTAATTATTTCAGTCAGGTTTCCGGTACTGAAATCGCATGAAAGCTGGTTCAGCTGTCCGATTTTTTCATCTAATGTCATTAACCTTAGCACAGAATCTACCTTTACGGCTAAACTTTTTTCATCAGTACGTTGTGCTGTTGCTGTACAAATGAGTAAGCTGTATATGAGAATTGATATTGAAAATGTTTTCATCATAAGTTGGTATTAATTTAAATGATTTTAATTTTCTCAAACTACTATTTTGTTCCACTTTTACCAGCCAAATTGATTCCTTCCGGTGATTTTCCATCACTTGAAATATAGATCAATTTGCTTTCGTGTGGCTGCAATTCAATTGTAATATTTTGCTTTTCACCTAAATTAACGGCACCTTTAAGTTGCCAATCGAAACAAGTTCCGCCGTTAATGCCAACCAAACTTTTTATTGAATAATTCTCTGATTTCGGTTCATTTTCCCTGTTAACAAAGAGAACAGCCCATGCATTCCTGTCTTTAAAATTCTTTGCCTGAATAACAAACGCAGACTTTTTATCAATAAAAGGCATTTCTGAAGTTATTTTAATATTTGATGGTTCAAGAAATCTGAAAAGCTGAACATTGTTTTGTGGTATTTCATGAAATAAATCAGACGTATTAATTACTCCTCCAAGCATACCCATCCACAAGGCCATTGACTGAGTCTCGGCAAAAGAAAGATGACTGTACTTTTCTCTTAAAATAATGGCATCGGGGTCATTTTGCCACCAAATATTGTTAATATGCTGGCAACCTATTGATTCATCAAACATGTTATTACTATGTTTCCAATCAGCACTTATGTCGCCCGAAATGCGCATTCCATCAACATATCCAATCATTGCAACATAGGGGGCAATGCATCCAAGCCAATACGAATCCTGACCAATTTCCTGACGTATCATATTGAAAAAATCATGTTGATACTCCAACGAAGTTTTCCCTGGGGTGTAACGCTTCAGCTTTTCCGATGATGTTGAGCCATAAAGCATAAAATCTGTTTTGAAAAAAGTAATTCCCATCTTCCTGAAGGCACGAAAAACCTGTCGAAGATATTCCATGGCATCGGGATTACTTGTATCCAGTGTATAGATTTCCTCATCCATGGCGCCCCATAATCTGTTTTCGCCATACATTTGCATGTTAATAACCGGGCTGCCATCTTCATTGTGTAAAATCCAATCGGGATGTTCTCTGAATAACTTACTTCTGTTTCCAACCATATATGGACCAATCCATATACCCGCTTTGTAATTATAGCTGATAATTTCTTTGACAGAGTTTTCAATACCTTTTGGGAATTTTTCACTTGGTTCGAGCCAGTCGCCAGCATGCGGAAAATAACCTGCGTCAATTTGTATAGTTTGAATGTGAATTTGTGGAGATACTGTTTTAAAGCCCTGTAAATATTCGGAAAGCATTTTGTCTGTTAGGTAATAGTAAGCATAATACCATGAACACCAATGGTACGATTGTGGTTTTTCATTTTTCACTCCGGCTATTTTGGCAATTTCTTTTGCTTCATTATTCATTGCCGCAAAAGCAGATGGACCTTCCGAAATATAAACTGTTGGAATTGAATTAACAGGCACTTTTTCTGTGTTAAAGAGTACATCAACAACTTTTTTCCCACCATTGGAATTTCGGGGTCTGCAATTGGTGTATGAAACAAACTTTGAAAAATTACGTGATGAAATAACCATAGTTGAACCATTTTCCGGGATTAAGCCAGTCAGATTACCGCAACTTGCATTGTCCCAGCCGTCTATAGGCCAATCCTTTATTCCTCCACCGCCAGCTATCTGTGTTGGCGTGCGGTAGATTCGGTTAGCACCCATCACAATGGCAGACTGAATTGGAGCTATAAATGATGCTTTAATACTTTCGTCAATAATATTTGTTTGAATTGTAGCCGTACCTTGCTCGTAACCCAATGTGATTTCTATTTTGCTTTTACCCAAATTATATTGGATTATTTGTTGATGATCTTTTGATAATATTCTTACGCTTACAGGTTTTATCAGTATATCGTCAATTGCAGGATAGCAATTTGTTATTTTTACAGATGTACCTGATATATCATAAGTTCCATCATCATAAACCTTAAACTGAATATTTTGCGACCGGACAAAAAAGACATTTAATGCTAAAATGAGGGTTACTATTAGTTTTGTTTTATTTTTCATGATTAACAGTATTTCTTATTTAAAAAATGATTGAGACAATAGTAGTTTAGTAATTTGTCAATAAAACCAACGATTTTGCAGGCAAATTGAGTTTTTCAGACATGTTAAAATTTTCAGTTTCCAGATTTACTTCCCCAAATTGCTTGTCCTTAAAAATGCTCTTTTCAATTATGATCTTTTTTAATGAACTTAATTTTAGAGTATTATTTATGGATACTTCCTTTGCATTATCCCCATCATTTACAATAAATATTGATATTTTATCATTTTCAGTATCTTTATAGTTACAAACAAATACTGTTTGAATCCCGTTTGGATCTGAATTCTCAATTTTAGATTCAAGAATTTGTGCATATTTTGGAGTATAACGCGAAAGCAATCCCCACATATAATATGGAATGCTTTGGGGAACAATGCTATCAACAGGATAAGTCCGGTTGTTTTTCATATCCCAAGTCCTAACGCTTTCCCATTGCCCATCTAAGTTGCCGCGGTTAAGAAAG
>JBBSDG010000227.1:0-7147 GCA_038249635.1 Bacteroidales bacterium
AAGATGTTTCCAAAAGAGCTACTTCCTTTTACCACCCGAAAAACCTTCGGTAAAGGGGGAGTAAAAGTAAATTTTCTTGTGAATTATGGGTGGGAATGGGATTTGAGTTATTTGAAAACTGACAATCCTACTCAAAATACAACTAAATTAAAATCTCATGAAATATCGAGGATGGACCTGATCATACGCTGGGGAGGTATGACGAGGTTAAGCGGGTTTTTACCTGTACAATCTGTTTATTCTGACATTTACGTGGTGAAAGAATATTGGCCTGATTTCAAGCCGGAGCACTTTTTTCAGGCGCTGCAATGGTATCAGAAACAGGATATTACGCTTGGTGGTTAGTTGTGCTGAAATGTAAAGAGTATAAATCATGTTAAATAGAACTTCACTAGGAATCAATATGAATGATATTTCAGTAAAAGAATTGGCAAACCTTTTGGATCTGCCAGATACCAGAATTATAGATATTCGCTAATGATCAGGAAATAAGCTTGTTCATTAACAGTCTTTCGGAATTTACTCAAACAGGTGAATGTGTGATTCATGTAACTTCTTTCCTGAATTATGTAACACTCCTGAGTGTTGCGATGTTGCGCTTTGTAGTTTAAATCTTATTTTCTGACTAAAGACACATAAAATAACTATGAAAAGAATATTTATTATTGCATTCCCTTTTTTTGTGCTGTTATCATGCAGTACACAAAAAATAAATAAAGGATCATACGCTGGTTCTGTCACCACTTCCGGTTATAAAGCCGATACTTTGCAAAACCCTTATGCAACAAAGTCAGCCAAAAATTTCAGCCAGGTCATTGGATGGAAAAATGGTGAAATGCCAGTAGCGCCTAAAGGATTTACTGTAACAAAATTTGCCGATGGATTGCAGCACCCCCGGTGGATTTATGTGGCCGAAAACGGTGATATTTTTATTGCTGAATCCAATACAATTTTAAAAGGGATCAAAAAGTTTGGGGCTAAAATTTCCCGCAAAATAAAAACACAGCATATTGGTGAAAGCATGAACAGAATAACCCTGTTCAGGGATGCTGATAAAAATGGTGTTCCTGAAAAACGGTATGAATTCGCAAAAAATCTGAATCAGCCATTTGGTATGCTGATAATCGCAAATCATTTCTATGTTGGAAATACCGATGCATTAATGAAATATGAATATAATTCTGGTGATACTTTGTTACAAGGAAAGGGGAAAAAAATTGTCACCTTGCCAGCTGGTAAATACAACCGACACTGGGCACGAAATATCATAACAAATTCAAAAAAAGATAAAATATATATTGGTGTAGGATCGGGAACTAATGTTGCAGAAAAGGGATTGAAAAATGAAATAAGAAGAGCCGATATCCTTGAGGTAAATACAGATGGTTCCGGAGAACGTATTTATGCACACGGGTTACGAAACCCTTGTGGCATGGCCTGGGCGCCGGGTACACAAACATTGTGGGCTGCTGTAAATGAGCGGGATGAATTGGGTGATGAATTGGTTCCTGATTATTTAACCAGTATAAAAGTTGGTGGATTTTATGGCTGGCCCTTCTTCTATTATGGACAACATACCGACCCAAGATTAGCTGATAAACAAAGTCCGGATGCCATTGAAGATGTAATTGTTCCGGATATTCCATTGGGATCGCATACTGCTTCTTTAGGACTTTTATTTTACCAACAGCATTCGTTTCCGGCTAAATACCTGAATGGAGCTTTTGTAACACAACATGGATCATGGAATCGCTCCGTGATATCAGGCTATAAAGTAATTTTCATTCCCTTCCTGAATGGTAAGCCTTCAGGGAAACCCGAAGATTTTCTGACAGGTTTTGTGGATGATCTTTCAAAAAGCAAAGTGCATGGAAGGCCTGTTGGTATTGCAATGCTGGCTGATGGTTCTATGCTGGTGTCGGATGATGTAAGTAATACCATTTGGCGGATTGCTTTTGATAAATAGTTACTGCCTTTTATGAAATTAAAGGACATGGATTACACAAAAAAGTTATTCAGGCAATTAAGGATTGGTTAATATCCAAAAGGTAGTTAATTACAAGAGAATGTGTGATTCATGTAACTTCTTTCCGGAATTATGTAACACTTACCGGATTTAAAGTCCTCACTTTTGTATTGTGGAAATTCTTTCACAAATTAATACTTAAAATCATGAACACTACAGAATTAAAAGGGAACTGGGATGAGCAGAAAGGCAAGCTCAAACAGAAATTTGCAAATTTAACTGACGATGATCTGATGTTTGCAGAAGGTAAAAAAGAGGAGATGCTTGGGAAACTTCAAATCAAGCTTGGCAAATCAAAAGAAGAAATGCACAAACTTATTTCAGATCTTTAAACTTATCTTTAATAAGGCGTCCTTCATTTTATAATGGAGGATTGATATCATTTTTATAAAGTAAACTATCTCATTAACCAACAACTAAAAATAAGTAAAATGAAAAAAACATTTTTTTACGCAGCATTTGCAGTGATTATCACAGGCAGTGTTTTCACTTCGTGCCAATCGAAAGAGAAGAAAGTGGAAAATGCACAGGAAAACGTGCAGGACGCAAAACAAGAATTGAAAGAGGCACAACGCGAATTGAGTTCAGAGTATCCTGAATACAGAACCAAAGCAGAGTTAAAAATTGACGACAATAATCAACGTATTGCCGAACTAAGAGTAAAACTTAACAAGCCAGGTAAAGCTCCCCTTGATGAAATGCGCAAAACAAGAATTGATGAACTGGAAAAAAGGAATAATGATTTAAGGAACAAGTTATACGCTTATGAAAATGAACGTACTACGGATTGGGAAGCCTTTAAAGGTGAAATTAACACTGATGTCGAAAGCATTGGGACGGCTCTCAAAGATCTGGGAAATGGAAAAAATAAGTAGGGATTTTCAGGAGTAAGCACAGAAAAGGGGAAAAAGGGCAATATTCACAGTTGGATGTTGCCCTTTTTAGGCTTTAACGCTTGGCATGGATATTTGGTAAAAGTATTGTAGAATAACTCCTATCTATCAGGAACATTTTTAAAGTTGGTATGCCGAATATAAGTTGCTTACGACTAATTTAAATGTTAAGCTGAATTGGAGTCAACATAACTATTTTGTGGATTCGTTATGGACAAAAATTCAGACAAACGCGAAAGAAGCATAGAAACAATTGCCTGATCGGATACTACAATATTCGTGGACAAAAAAAACATTAAAATTACAGGCGATATTTGACCGCGTTTACTTGTATTCTGATTTAATCCGGCAATTTGAAAGAATGAAAAAAGCTGACAGATTATATCCTCTCATTCTATGCTAGCAGGATGTTTTATAGAGAGGTGGTGGGATTTTTTTTTATTGTGGGTTGTAGATTGGGAAAAACCAAGGAATATACTGTCACATGACAGGTGCCGCGCGCCACTTAGGTTTATTTTCCTGAAATCTGCATATAGATCAAAATAACAGCAGCAGTGGTCATCAGAATTAATGCTGCAAAACCAAGGATGTTTGACATCCTTCTGTTTGTATTCACCCCCATAATTTTTTTGTTGTTTGAGATGTGAAGAATAATTGCAATCATTACCGGAGCAGTTAGTCCATAAAGTATAGCTGAATAAATCAGGGATTTAATTGGCGATATGCCAATGTAATTAAGCGATAAACCCAGAATGAGTGAGATGGCTATAATGAAATAAAATATTTTTGCCTGGTGCCATTTTTTATCCAATCCGCCTTTCCATCCGAAGGTTTCAGTTACTATATACGATAGCGAACCACTTAAAACCGGAATGGCTAAAAGCCCGGTGCCAATTATTCCAACAGCAAAAAGCAGGTATGCAGCATTTCCTGCCAGAGGTTTCAGGGCCTGGGCTGCCTGTTCAACGGTGTCAATTTTGTGTATGCCTCCATTAAATAATACTGATCCGGTAGTGAGAATGATAAAAAACATGGTCAGATTTGAAAATAATATTCCAAAATTGACATCTTTTTTCATTTCGCCGATCATTCTTTTGTTCACTACCAGGATTTTCTTTTGTTTTTTGTCTTCCACCTCCATGGTTGCCTGCCAGAAAAAAAGATAAGGTGAAATGGTTGTTCCGAGAATGGCAACCAGAATGCTTATAAAGTTTTTATCGAAATGTATCGTAGGAATAAATGTTGATTTCAAAACTGCCATCCAGTCCTGTTTATATAAAAACGGCACAATCATATAAACCAGAAGAACTATACATAGGTATTTAAGGATAGATGCAATTTTCCGATAAGGCAAATAGACAATCAGCACTAAAAGAATGATAGTGAAGCCAATGCTGAAATAAGCTGACTTAATTGATGGGAACAAAAGATTCCCCACAGCTCCCATACCTGCAATATCGGCTCCGATGTTCATAACAATTGCCGGGAAACTGAACAGCAGCATCAGGTATAAAACAGGTTTTGAGTAATTGGCTTTCAGTGTTCCGGCTAAGCCGTGCGAAGTAACCAAGCCAATTCGGGCACACATTTCCTGTATGGCAGCCATAAGCGGGAACGTAATAAATGCTGTCCAAAGCGTTGAGAGTCCGAATGCAGCACCAGCCTGCGAATAAGTTGCGATTCCTGAAGGGTCATCATCACTGGCACCCGTTATTAGTCCGGGGCCAAGTATTTTTAAGAAACGGGAAAGCTTGGATGCAGATTTCTTTTCACTCATTTTATAGGAATAATGCCACTACAGCACTACAAAGATAAAATATGAAGGCGCGAGGAAAGTTATATAATTCCGGGGAATATTTACATAATTCACATGGTAATGATTTTGACATGTTAAAGTCAAAATTAATTTTTAAGTCATTATTAGATACCACTCGATTCTTATCTGTGAATGTGTGATTCATGTAACTTCTTTTCGGAATTGTGTAACTCTTTTCCGGTGTATAGATCTTTACTTTGTAAATAATACTAAAAGGCAATGGAGTGTCCATTCGCTAAAATTTTTAACTTTTTTAGAAACAAAAACCATGAAAAAATTCGATGAAAATGATGCAAAGAGAATCGGGAACGATCTCGGCATCAACTGGAAAGAAGTTAGCCTCGACCAATTTACAAAAGGCTTGAATGTGGAGCTTGAACATGGATCAAAAGACAAGCAAACCGATGTTACCGGCAACAATGGAAAATTGACAGGCGAAATTGCGCTCGCACATTTAAAGGAATTTCCTGATTATTATACCAGGCTCCATAAAATGGAAAAAGAAGCTACAGAACATTTTAAAAAGTAAGTTCAAATCCGGGCTGCCATTCAATTTCTTACTTCGTTAGAAAATTCCTTAACGTTCATTCTTAGTATTCAATTTTGAATCGGATAGGGGTTAAGGAATTTACTATCAAAAAATAACTACCGAAATCATGGAAACAGAAAAAGAACTCAATGCTATAATATTGGCGATAACTATGGAGATTCAGGCCAAATATCCTGAGTTGTCAGAGTTTCTCGGGGAAATGCCGGTTACAAACCCCACTGAGAGTAACCCGGAAATCAACAGGAAGGTTCTAACCGATTACTATGATTCGCTGAAAAGTATTCTGAAAAAATATGAGTGAGGATATGCGGAAGAGTTCATTTGTTTTCTGGCAACGATGGCTTTTCTACAGCAGTTGTGGATTTGCGTTGTTCGGGGTTGTTTTTGTAATCTACGGCGATAATCCGCTTTTCGTGCCTTAAAACCATGCATTAGCTTCCTTATTCTGGCATACCCGTGATTTTCCTCCCGAAGTGGAACCATTCCGGGCATTTATCTGGGGACCATTAGGCGGTAAAATTGCCTGTAATTATATTTTACTTGCATTTATTGCCAGATATCCTTTCAAAAGAAAAGAAACCTGGACTCGTAATGCCATAATCATAGCCTTTGGTACCTGGATACTTCTGGATTCAGCCGTAAGTATTTATTATGGCGCAAATTTTCAGGTTTACCTTATTAATTCTTTCTCTTTTCTTCAAAGGGCATTGCCGATTATTTTCACCTGGAACGACTTCAAAAAAACAAAATTGAACTAAAGTTTTGCTGATGTTTCAAAAATAATACCGGTTTTCACTTCTTATTACACCCCCTGATAATCATTTATTCGTGGAAATGCCTTTCGCCTGAAATATGTGAATTATGTAAATATTCCATCAAATTATGTAACACTTTTTTGCACGAAGAGCTTAAACTTTGCATTAACAAACAAGACCATATTGCAATATGTGCCCTCACTAAATTTATAGATAAACTCATGGAAACTGAAGAAGAATACAATACGAAGTCTGATGAAATTCCTGGGCTGATAAATGATAAGAATACTGTATCAACTCTTACAGATGAAATGCAAATTACATTTCCCACTAAGATTCACCACGATGTTTACCATAATGCAATCCAGGATTATTATGAATCGCTGAATACTATACCAAGTCAAATGGCTTGAAAAATCAGGGATTTTTTAAATGTTTCGCCTGTAGCCAAAGGTTGGTGTTGATGCCGATAAAGTAATAAAAAATATAAACCTCCTAAAAACAAACTAAAATGAAAATATTATTTGTGTTAACATCGCATAGCGAGTTAGGAAATACAGGAAAAAAAACCGGATTCTGGATTGAAGAATTTGCAGGTCCATATTATATATTGAAAGATGCAGGCGCATCAATAACGCTTGCTTCACCAAAAGGCGGAAATCCACCTGTTGATCCCAAAAGTGCCGAACCAGCCAGCCAGACGGCTGCAACCCACCGTTTTGATAAGGATAAGAATTTGCAGCAATTGTTGGCCAATACAAAGAAATTGTCCGAAGTGTCAGCAAGCGATTTTGATGCCATATTCTATCCGGGTGGTCACGGACCATTGTGGGATCTTACCAACGATCAGGATTCCATCCATTTAATTGAAGCATTCTGGAAATATAAAAAGCCTGTAGTTGCAGTTTGTCACGCTCCTTCTGTATTATTGAATGTGAAAGATGAAAATGGCGATCCTCTTGTGAACGGTAAAAAAGTAACAGGCTTTACCAATACTGAAGAAGATGCCGTTCAACTGACCAAGGTTGTTCCTTTTTTGCTGGAAGATGAATTGAAGGAAAAAGGAGGAATATATTCGAAAAAAGAAAATTGGGCTTCGTATGTAAT
>JBBSDG010000228.1:0-7146 GCA_038249635.1 Bacteroidales bacterium
CCAAAGGCAAAACGCCAACTACCCTTATCGACTTCTTTATCCTTTCGCCGAATATCAGTTTGATTTCATCAAATACCTTACAAACCAATTTTGAATTTGCCGATCATCAGCCGGTGGCGATGGAAGTGGAGTTGAGATAAAAGGAATGGATGATAATTGTAAGTTACTGTGCATTTAAAAAGACAAAACATGAGACTAACATTTATGATTTTATTAGGATTTTTTATATTATGAAATTGTGCAAATCTCAGCCAACAAAAAAATGAATGTTAAAAGTATTACCTCTAACTCTTATTATGAGAATAGAAAATTAAAGGAAGAAAAAACTACCATTAAAAAAAACGCACACCCAAAATGGTTAAAAAAAATGACGGATTTGTAAACATAATTGATGGATCATTTGCAATTATTAACCCGCCAATGCATCTAAATCCTTAAAAGCATTCTACTAATACTATAACACTGTTACACCATTCTTCAAAACACTCACACTATACCACAAACCACTGATAACAATCTTATTTAAAATATATACCCTTTCTTTTCCTAACTAACTAACGCTAAAAAACCAAAAATGAGATCAATAATTGTAATAAGTTTGATATTAGCCTGTTTTACCACCCATGCCCAGAGCCATAAGGACGCCATCCGGATGAAAGATGGAACCACAATTCTGTGCCAGATATTAACTATCTCCGAACCGGATTCTGTTATCCAGTTCTGCATCCGGGAAAACGGGGAATTAACGGCAAAAAAGGTTCAAACTGCATTTGTTGATTCCTACGCCTGGCCGGGTAAGGACCAGGCTGCAAAATACGTTAAGATGCTGGGCGTAAAAAACATACAATATGGTGAAGTATATAAAGGATATTGGCACATAAAGCCTCCATTACAAAAACATGATCTCACAGGTACAGAAATGGCAGCAAAGGAACTGAATAAGGCCAAAACATTGGTAACCATAAGTTTTGCTACTATCGGTGCAGGTTTGGTTACGGCAATTTTTGTTCCAAAACTGATAAAAGAACCTACCATTCAGGGCAGTAACTTGTACAGCTACCCCGAAGACTTTAAACGATATGATAAAACCGTTAAAGCCTTGCAGATTACAGGTTATGGAATAGCTTTAGCAGGTGTTGCAATCGGGGTTTTGTCATTGAATCATTTAACAAAAGCGAAACAGCTCAAACAGGAATCGGGTAAAGGATTAAGCATATATGCAAACAGCAACGGGCTGTGTATGGCATATAAATTTTAAATTCCAATTTGAGATAGTCTTCATCTTTAATGAGTTTGTAAAACATGCATTAATTTCTCTGCTTTCAAGATATAAAACATTACAAGAGGCTTCGAACTTTTTGGGAATGCTGGTTGCCGGGAAATATGCGTATAATCAAAATCCCTCACAAAACCCCGATTTCAGGTAAATTCAGCACCACTTTAAAAACAAAATCGATTAAGTAAATCTGATCAATGTTTTATAAATCATTGAAAGATTTACTTTATCGGAGTTAACTCAGCTAAATCAGAACTTCGGCTCTTTTACCGCTTCATCAAGATATTGGTGTCCTATTTACTCTTCATACGTAATCAAAATTGTAACAGGTTTTGACAGGATATTTACAGAATTATTAGCCTTATTAAGAATCCAGATATGGGTTTGGTCTATATAGTAATTATATTCAAAGCCGTCTGCCCCGGTAAAAAAAGGAGGGATGCCTTGAGAAGAAACAACAAGCAGCACACTCACTGATAAAATTTTTGCTAAAGGTAAGCCATGCGGAATCGAAACAGACCCCCAATCGGTAGCGGCAGTTGTTCCGGTTAGTTTTTTATATTTAATCGCTGGCGCATCACTGCCTAATTTGGTAAATCCGTTTACTTCGAGTTTTGCGGCTGAGTTGAATGTGCCAATACCAACATTTCCGTTAGTAGTATTAACGATAAAGCTCCAGCCAATACCCGAACCAAAAAAACCTACCCGTTCATCTGACTGCATTCCTACGAATGCAGGAGATGCCGTATTGGCCTCGTTGTTCAGAAACAAACCCGCTCTGTTACCAGGGGTGCCTCTTATTCTCATCCTGCCACCTAAATCTAGTTTGTATTCAGGATCGGTTACACCAATTCCAATATTGCCTGTATTTGTGTTCCAAATGTTATCACCCACTGTTGTCCATTGCGGCGATGCAGCCCCTGATGTACCTGTAGAATTGATCACAAAAGGGCTTGCGGTTGTTCCTGCGCCTGTAACTGTTACGTTGGCGCCTGCTGTAACCTTGGTTTCGGAACCGTCAAGTACCGGCTTGTTGGTAACTTCGCTCCAATCCGGCACATATGTAACCGGACGATACAACCCGGAATGGTTTCCCCATGAAAACGCCGAGTTCCAGTTTGTGGTGTTGGTTGCCGAAACACCATCCACAGCTTTTGCATATAAAGCATAAGGAACGCTCAATAACTGACTAGTGCCGCTTATGGTATAATTAGTACCTCCCGCAGGATCCGTTTCGGTTTTTACAAAATACACGCCCGATGCCCAGTTAATGCCCGAAAATGAACCCGATATAAGTGTTCCTGATCCGATTTCGAAAGTTGCCAGGCCGTTTACATTGGTTGTTACGGTATGCCGCTCCACATAAACGGCAGTTCCTGATGCCGAGCCTTGCAAAACACTAACCCGTATTGCCACAGGCGTATTGGAAACAAGTGCATTGCTCGCGTTTCGGAGAACGGCCTGATAGCTCATTTTTTGAGGTGCCTGTGCATAACTGCTTAGCGATAAGAAAATGCTGCTTATCAAAACTATTTTTACGATGTGTTTTATTGTTGTTTTCATAATTGGTTGTTTTTAATGATTTTGAATGTTTTCAAAACAAACGGGCAGCCTGCATCAGTAAATTTATTAATAGATGCCATTATGCCTGATGAGCAACCGGGTATGCCTTTGATAAAAACCCAACTGATAAACCAGAGTCACTTAAAAAGTATTCATTAGAGAATCTTTCCTAAAACGCTCCGCATTCGTACGATGAGTTGTAACAAATTGTAAATGATGGTGCACCATATTCTATTCCTGATAAGTTATCAAAATGCGCACCGGCCTAAACAAAATAAGTCCACAATCAATAGGCAATAACGGATTGGTAATTCTTACACTGTTAGCGTTTATCTGAAAGTTGTAAAGTAGTCCGGTGGTTACAAAATATCCCGGGCCTACATCCACTCCATCAATTGTGGTTACTAAAATACTGATGCCCACAATTTTTGAACGGTTAAGCCCATGAGCTATATCAGCAAAGCCTAAAGGTATTGGTGATGTGGTGCCTGTAATCAGTTTTGTTTTAATAGCCGGAGCCTGCTCACCCAGTGTTGTAAACCCACTTATATTTATGCGGTTGTTCACTTGCACTGCGCCGGTAGATGTGCTCATAGTTAGTGCCCATCCGGCTCCTGCATCCCCATACAGGCCAAACAAATCATTGTCCACCATGCCTATAAATCCTCTCACCTGATCGTTGAATAAATTATTAAAATAAATGCCAGCCGTGTTGCCATCCGATCTTACTCTCATTCGCCCTACCAGATCAAGCTTATAGGTGGGATTGTTGGTGCCAATACCAACATTTCCATTTCCTTTTACCCTCATGCGTTCTGTAAATCCGTTGATGTAATTATCAAATCCCATGGTAATATCTGCGCTTGAATTATCACTGTTTATGCGTAGTTCATTTCCAAATACACCAAAACCTGCATCACCGGTTCCGCCCGGATACAACGATATCTTCTTTTCAAGGGTAGCAGGGAAACTGAGTGGCCGCGAAGGATCACTAACACCAATACCCACATTGCCTGCATTTGTGTTTGAAATATTATTCCCCGTTGTTGTCCATTGTGTTGATGGTGTACCGGTTGTACCTGTTGAATTTACCACATAAGGACTTGCAGTAGTTCCTGCGCCTGTAACCGTTACGTTGGTGCCGGCGGTAACTTTGGTTTCGGAGCCATCAATTGCCGGTTTATTGGTAAGGTCATTGTAATTACCACTGGTAGCTACAGTCGCAAATGTTGGTTTGTTAGCTACTTCGCTCCAGTTCGGCACATAAGTAATAGGACGATACAACCCGGCATGGTTTCCCCATGCATAAGCCGAGTTCCAGTTTGTGGTGCTGGTTGCTGAAATACCATCCGCATTTTTTGCATATAAAGCATAAGGCACGCTCAATAACTGACTTGTGCCGCTTATGGTATAATTAGTGCCTCCCGCAGGGTCTGTTTCGGTTTTTACAAAATACTCGCCCGATGCCCAGTTAATGCCGGAAAATGTACCCGAAATTAGTGTTCCTGATCCAATCTCGAAAGTTGCCAGGCCGTTTACATTGGTTGTTAATGTATGCCGCTCAACATAAACGGCTGTTCCTGATGCAGAGCCTTGCAAAACACTCACCCGTATTGCCACAGGCGTATTGGAAACAAGTGCATTGCCCGCGTTTCGGAGAACGGCCTGATAGCTCATTTTTTGTGGTGCTTGCGCATAACTGCTTGTTAGTGAAAAGAAAATACAACTAAGGGCAATTATTTTTACGGTATTTTTTACGGTTGTTTTCATAGTTAGTTGTTTTTAATGATTTTGAAGGTTTTAATTGCTTTGTTTTTAGTTGTAACAGTCAAAAAATAAATAGCAGGAGGCAGATTTTCGAGATTGATTACTGTTTCTGAATCTGTGATTTTCTGATTGTAAATGCGTTTGCCATTCAGGTCGGATAGCTGGTAAGACAATGACTCCATGCTGAGTTCAGTTGATGCGTCAATTTTTAAATTCACAAACGATGTGGTCGGGTTTGGGTAAACTGCCATTTGCAGTTTAATTTCGGGGAAATTGTCGATACCAACCGTGAGAATCGTAAACGATTGCTGTATGCCCAGGTTTTCGGAACCACCTGAACCTGTTGAAGCCGTATAAACCACCTGGCCAATGGAATAACTTGATGAGCCCCCCGGACCAGTTGAGGTTCCTCCAGCAGTTACAGCAGTCTGCTGCGCATTTATTTTTGTTAAAGCAAAAATTTGAATAGGAATAAAACTGTCAACCTGGGTGCCATCGCCAAGTTCCCCAAACCCATTAAATCCCCAGGCCCAGCATGTTGAATCTGATTTTAAAGCCAAAGAATGTCCCTGCCCGGTCGCGATTGCTTTCCAGTTGGTTGCAGTACCTACCTGAGTGGGTACAGTTATTTGTAAGGTGGTGCCATCGCCCAACTGACCTCTGTAATTGCCACCCCATGCCCAAAGGGTCCCGTTGGTTTTAATAGCCAGCGTATGATCGCTGCCTGTCGAAACTTTTTGCCAATCAGTTTCCGCTCCTATTTGAGTTGGAATATTTATTTGAGTTGTATTGCCACTTCCCAGTTGGCCGTAAGAATTGTATCCCCAAGCCCAAAGCGTTCCATCGGTTTTTAATGCCACAGAAAACTGAGCACTTGAACTTTCTGACAGTTTACTCCAATTAGTTGCTGTACCAATTTGCGTTGGAATATTTCGCTGAATATTTGTACCGTCACCAAGTTGATAAAATCCGTTATCTCCCCAAGCCCATAAAGTACCATCGGTTTTTATAGCTAAAACATGGTTATAATTACACACAAAAGTTTGCCATGAGTTACTTGTCCCTACTTGAGTTGGCGAATTAATTTGCGATGCAGTTGAACCTATGCCCAACTCTCCCTGATTATTACGTCCCCAAGCCCATAATGTGCCATCATTTTTTAAAGCAAGATTGTAAGTTTGACTGGCAAATATTTTTGTCCAAATGCTGCCTGCACCTACTTGAGTTGGGGTAGGACGATCAGTTGTAGTGCCATCGCCAATTGTACCCCAACCATTACTTCCCCAAGCCCATAAGGTGCCGTCAGTTTTCAGGGCAAGTACATGATTTATACCAATCGAAAATTCTTTCCAGTTGGTTGCTGTGCCTATTTTGGTTGGAATTGCCCGTGATGTATAATCCCCTGTAAGGAAAAATCCCGAACCATTACTTCCCCAGCCCCACAAGCTGCCATCATCTTTAATACCAGCCGAAATGTACCAATAGGCCGCAATTTTACTCCAACCCTGAGCATTTGCCACAGTACCGGTTAGTAGCAATAAAAATAAAATGTAGCTTCTTTTCATGATTGTTGAGTTTTAAAATTAATATAGTGTAAAATTAATATATGTGATACCGCTTGTCAATCAACCGTTTGTACACTTTTTAGATATGAAAAACAACCTGTAGATAATTTACAATACAGTAAGGCTGTTCGAAAAGGAAATAAGAAGAGACGATGAATTACTTAAAAGAGGGACCATTATGCAAGGCGCTCACGAATGGAGCTAAAGTAACCATATGGCATGTAAAAAAAATATATTAGGACGGCAAGCTTTGATTTCACTAAATTCAATGAATCAATTAAGAATAATCAGATCCAAATTAAATTTAAACATGAAACGGTAACTGCACATCAAAGGTTGTTCCTTTTCCAATTTCCGATACCAGTGTGTACTGGGCATTCAGTTCGGCAATTCGCTTTTTGTAGTTATTCAGACCGTTTCCCATGAAATTTTTGGTTGTATCAAATCCTGCACCATCGTCGCTTATGGTTATGCGGAAATTATCAGATATTTCGAAATGAAGTGTAATCGCGTTAGCACGGGCATGTTTCAAAGCGTTGTTAACAACCTCTTTCACCAAAAGGTAGGTATTCCGGTTTCGTTTCCAGCCAAAGAAAACCGATGGAATGTTTTCGGGCAATTGGCAATCAAAACTCACATTGGCATCATCGGCCATTTTGCTCATCTGTCCGCGGATGTAATAAATCAGGTCTTCGAGGTTTTGGTTGCTTTCGTTGAGCGACCAGATAATTTCTTTCATTTTCTGGATTGAATCGTCGGTAATCTCTGTAATTTTTGCAAGACCCTGATTTTGTTCGGTCTGCCCATTTAATACTGCCCCGATTATATATCTGATACGACTTAACCCCGAGCCTACATCATCGTGCATATCACTGGCTATCCGCAAACGTTCCTCGGCTATGGCATTATCTTGCCGGGCAATCAGCAACGCTTTTTTTGTTCGAAAGTTTTTGAATTGAGTAAAAGCAAATACTA
>JBBSDG010000229.1:0-7077 GCA_038249635.1 Bacteroidales bacterium
AAAATTATGAAAAAGCTATATACAGCACTATTGATACTAATGGCATCATCACTTTTTGCCCAGCAGGATCCTATATACAGCCAGTATATGTTTAATAAACTGGCCGTAAACCCTGGTTATGCCGGAAGCCGTGAACTTCTTACAGCCGATATACTATACCGCTACCAATGGGCAAATATTGAAGGAGCGCCTAAGACTTTCAGTGCCTCTTTGCATTCACCTCTGAATAATCCTCATCTTGCGCTGGGTGCCTATGTTTATAATGATCAAATAGGTCCTTTGAAATCAACAGGTGCTTTAGCTTCTTTCGCATATCGTGTCATATTTCCAAAAAGTAAGCTTTCATTTGGTTTACAGGCAGGCTTCAAAAATAATGGTATTGTTATGAGCGATCTTAAATCGTACGATCAGCAAGATCCTATGATGTATTCAAATATCCAGCAAAAGGTAACTCCTGACGCCAATTTTGGAGTTTACTATTACTCCGAAAAATTTTATGCAGGTCTTTCATCACTGCATCTGCTTCAAAACCAATCTTTGGTAGTTAAGGATTCAGCAGGTAACTCGCAATTCGCCAAATTGGTTTCCCATTTTTATGGTATGACAGGTGCGGCATTTCCACTTGGTGATAAAGTAGTTTTCCGTCCTTCGCTACTGGCTAAGTTTGTTCAAAATGCGCCTCCACAGCTTGATCTGAACGCAAGTTTCCTGTTTGTAAATACCTTATGGTTAGGCGTATCATATCGAACAGAAAAGGCAGTTTCGTTTATTACCGAAGTAAATATTTCTCAAAATTTACGAATGGGATATTCGTACGATATCTGGTTTAATGAGTTAAAAGTCTATAACAAAGGTTCACATGAATTCAGGCTCAGCTACGACTTTAATGTTGGAAAGCGTGTACTTTCACCAAGGTATTTCTAAAGCACGGATTTCAAAAAGAAAAGATAATAACCTGTAAAATCACATTTATGAAAAGGTATATAAATATTGTGGTAATGAGCATACTACTGCCTGTGCTGATGAGTTGCCAATCGCTATACAAGGCACAGAAGCAAATGGACAAATACAACTATGCCAAAGCCATTGATATTCTTAAAAAAGCTTCGGGCAATGACAAAAAGCGGAATGTCGCTATCCCGATGCTTGCCGAATGTTACCGCATGCAGCATGATATCGAAAATGCAAAAGAAGCCTATGCTAAGGCTGTAAAATTGCCCGATGCCAAGCCGGAAACTTTTTACTATTATGCAAAAGCATTGCAATCTACAGGCGATTATGAAAAAGCACGTGAGATGTTTCAGACATATACAATTAAGAATCCTTCCGATCCCAAAGGACCCTTAAAGGTATCCTATTGTGACAGCGTGCTTGGTCCGTGGAAAAAAATTGAGCCAAAATTCGAAGTTAAAGCTGTAAACAATATCAACACTAAGGAAAGCGAATTCGGTCCTTCAATTTATAATGGTGACCTTGTATATGCTTCTGATTTCAGCAATAATCCTGCCGAAGGCAAAAAATATGGATGGACAGGCCGAGGCTATCTTAATATTATGAAATCTTCGCCTGAATCAAAAGGCGATTTCTGGGGCAACATGAGCGTTCCTTCGCAATTCGATACCAAATTCAACCAGGAATATCATGATGGGCCAGCAATTTTTGGTGATCATGGAAACAGCATTTATTTTACTAGATCTTTCTTTGGAAAAGCTAAACGCGAAGGCATTTATAAAACCAACGAGTTAAAAATATTTTATGCCGATAAAAACAATGATGCCTGGGGTGAAGTTAAACCTTTCTTTCTGAATAGCAAGGATTATTCAGTCGGCCATCCTGCCCTCGCAGTTGACGGGCAAACGTTGTATTTCGCAAGCGATATGCCCGGCGGACTCGGCGGAACCGATATATGGATGTGCAAACGCGAAGGTTCTAAATGGGGCAAAGCTGTAAACCTTGGCTCGACAGTAAATACGACTGAAAATGAAATGTTCCCTACAATAACTGACGATGGCACTTTATACTTTTCCAGCGAAGGTCATCCCGGATATGGAGCCCTCGACATCTTTAAAACCAGCAATGTAAATGGAATCTGGTCCACACCGGTTAATGTACTTCAACCTATAAACAGTTCGTATGATGATTTTGCTGTCGCACTCGTTCCTGATTCAAAAAGCGGCCTTTTCTCTTCCAATCGTAAAGGTGGAGTTGGCACCGATGATATTTATGTATTCCGGAATATAGAACCCCCTTTACCTGCATATATTACTGGTTTGGTAAAAGACAAAAATACAATGCAACCCATTGCAGGTGCTACTGTTTTTCTTTATAACCCTTTGACAGGAAAAGTAAAAGCTATGAAGACAGGAGCTGATGGCATGTACAAAACCATTGTAGATAAACCGGCGGATTATGTGGTGAAAGCTATGATGTCCAATTTTATCGCCGATTGCAGCCCTTTCCCGTTAACTGAGGCGAAACCGGGAACAACTACAAATGCTCCGCGCGATCTGTTCCTTGACAAATTAATTATAAACCAGACTTTCAAAATCGACAATATTTACTACGATTTCGACAAATACAACATCCGTGCAGATGCCAAACCAGAACTTGATAAACTTGTACAAATCCTGAAAGAAAACAATATTAATGTAGAACTTGGTTCGCATACTGATAGCCGTGGAACAGTTAAATACAACGAAAAGCTTTCGCAAAACAGGGCTGAATCAGTTGTAAAATATATTATTGCTTCAGGGATTGACAGTAGCAGAATTGAAGCCCATGCTTATGGCGAACAACAGCTTATAAACAAATGTGCCGATGGCGTAAATTGCGCACCTGCCGAACATCAGGCTAACCGACGGACTGAGTTTAAAGTAACAAGCATAAATGTAACTGCTACCGATCATTTTGATCCGGGCAAATACAATGAAGGCACAGAAATTGAACTAAAATTGCTGCCTGAGGGATTCTTCTCAAAGTGTAAATAGAACCTTTTTATCATTATTTATTTGAAGATTTATAACAGCCATGCATGAATGCATGGCTTTTATTTATTACGGCGGCGATTAAACTTAACATTTAAGTACTTTTGTCAATCTAACAATATACAAGCGGGAAACTGAAATACATTAATCATCAAAATCAAAACAAATGGAAGACACAAATAATTCAGCATCCACTGATGTTCCTGCCGAAATACCGCAACTTACCTCCGAATCAGTTGCATACCTTCATAAAGCCGCAAAATGGGGAAAATTCCTGGCTTTGCTGGGCTTTATCATGACAAGTCTCATGATTATTGCCGGTATATTGATGAGTTTCGTTCTTAATTCAGTTCACTTTAATGAAATGATGCCATTAAACAGCCCTTTCTCACCAAAAATCCTGTCTATCTTTTATGTTTCAATAGCTGTAATTTTCCTTTTTCCTGTTAGTTTCCTGCATTCTTTTTCAAATAAAGCCATAAAAGCAGTAAATACGGGAAATACTAAAAGTATGACTTCCTCACTTAAAAATCTGAAGAACCTGTTTGTATTTCTTGGCATTTCTATCGTTATAGGCCTGGCATTGTACACCACAATACTGATGATTGCCGGAACTACAGTCATCTTTAATATCTGAATAATAAGCTTTAAATCATAAAAATTTGATATTGGCTTTAAAAAGGAAGTATCTTCCGTAAATATTTAATAAGATTATTTTACTCTCCGGGAAATCACATTCGCCGGGACATTGTTGTTTATAAGGATTAACAGATTAATTTTGCACATTTTTAAAATTGAAAAAAGTTAAGGTATAGTAACGGGTAAAAGGTAGATATGATATTGAAAAACAGATACTTTAAGATTATAGTTGCACTTCTTGCATTACAAATAATTGGTTTTGGAAAACTGAAAAGTCTTTACGCCCAGGCCATAAACGACACATCAATCACCAGGTATCTTATTTTAGAGCAGTTGGTAATTTCCGCCGATCGCACTCCGGTGATGTTCGAACAACTGAAGCGCAGCATACAGGTAATTAACAGAAAAGAAATAGATAGGTTGCCAGTCCGAAACCTGGCTGAACTTATCAGCTATGCCGTGAATGCAGATATCCGAAGTCGCGGAACATCAGGTATGCAGGCCGATATAAGTATCAGAGGTGGCTCCTTCGACCAGACACTTGTTCTGTTAAACGGAATTAATATCAGCGACCCGCAAACCGGCCATCACAATATGGACATACCTGTTGACCTTTCAAGTATAAACCGGATCGAAATTTTAAAAGGTCCCGGAGCAAGAGTTTTCGGGCCAAATGCTTTTAATGGTGTAATTAATATCATTACAAATGAGAAAGCAGCTGATCAGATTTCCGTTTCTGCCATGGGTGGACAATACGGACTATACAGTGTTTCCGCTTCATCGGCCTTCCATCTTGGAAAAACAACGCATAATCTGCAAGCAAGCAATTCAGCATCCGATGGCTTTACTGATAATACAGATTTTAAAGCTATGAATCTCTTCTACAGCGGTACCGCCGGAAACAAACTGGAATACCAGGCATCCTACATGAAGAAAGCATTTGGAGCTAATAGCTTTTACACGCCAAAATATCCGAATCAATACGAAATTACACAAACTATTTTTGCATCGGCCAGGTATAAAACAGGTTTCAAAGGGTTTACGCCCGCAGTTTATTTTCGCAGGCATTATGATGAATTTCAGTTGTTCCGTAGCAATGCTCCTTCATGGTATATATCGCACAACTATCATTTTACCGATGTTATTGGGTCAAATGCCAATATCTGGACCAGCACCGGGAATCGCAGCAAGTTGTCGATTGGATACGATGTAAGGCATGAGATGATTCGCAGCAATAAACTTGGCGACTCGCTCGAAAAACAAATTCCTGTAAAAGGAGTTCAAAATACATATTATACACTTGGGAAAGCCCGCACTTCAGCAGGATTATTTGTGGAGGAATCCATAAACCTTGAAAAATTATCTGTTTCGGCAGGATTGCTTGCCAGTTACCTGAGTGCACTTCCGGGCAAAGTAGCTTTGTATCCGGGCATTGATGTAGCCTACCAACTTGGCAATAATTTCAGACTTTATGCAAATGCCAATCGCACGCTGCGTCTGCCTACTTTCACTGATTTGTATTACAATGACCAAAGCAGTAAAGGTGATCCGAACCTGAAACCCGAAGAAGCCATTACCATCGAAACCGGGTTGAAATTTAACACACCGGTTATAACTTCCCACGTAGCTGTATTTAAACGTTATGGACGTAATATGATTGATTGGGTTAAACTTCAAAGCCAGGAACCATGGCAGGCAACCAATATCACAGAGATTAATGTGGCTGGTTTTGAAACTAGCTTTGCCTTAAATATGGAAGAATTAACTTCCGGCAACTCATTTCTGAAAAGTATCAGTTTTGGATATGCATACCTTAAAGCGGATAAAGCCAGTGATAAATATATGTCGAGATATGTTCTTGATATATTGCGCCACAAGGCAGATATGACCATTTATCACCAGGTATTTAAAAAATTCTCTGCTTCCTGGGCATTGAGTTACCAGGATCGTGAAGGAGGTTATATCAAGTATGTGAATACCATTGCCGATACCATCGAAACTCCCTATAAACCATATTTTGTGATGGATTTACAGCTGAATTATAAACTCGAAAAATGGATGTTTTTTGTCGAAGCCACTAACCTTCTAAATACTGAATTTGTGGATTATGGCAATGTTCCCCAGGCAGGAAGATGGATTAGAATAGGCGTTAAGTTTAATACTATTCTGAAATCAGGCAAAAGCTAATAGCCCTTTAAACGAATTTCACTCTCTGGTATTATTGAGCATAGTGATTTATTCCTGTTTAACAGTCATGTTAATAAGAGGGATACAATTTTTAAAAACAATAATTTATCAAACATCCGGATAATTTCCTTACGTTTGTATAGATAAAAATCAAAATCAAAAGAATTTTTAACACATTCATACTATGGCAGATAAAGCTATTGACCCGAAAATTTTAAAAAGAGCACAAGCCTGGCTCAGTGACAGCAATATTGATGACGAAACCAAATCCCGAATCAGCCGGATGATTGAAACTGACCCCACTGAACTGGCTGAAAGCTTTTATTGCGATCTTGAGTTTGGCACAGGCGGCTTACGTGGAATTATGGGCGACGGAACCAACCGTATGAACAAATACACCGTTGGTATGGCAACCCAGGGTTTGGCAAATTACCTGAAAACCGTATTTGCAGGTGAACCTGAAATCAGAATTGCTATTGCACATGATTCGCGAAATAACAGCAGCTACTTCACAAAAATTGCAGCTGAAGTTCTGTCGGCTAACGGAATAATTGTTTACCTGTTTAAAGATCTGCGCCCAACGCCGGAACTTTCATTTGCCGTACGTTACCTTCATTGCCACAGCGGTATTGTAATCACAGCATCGCACAACCCTAAGGAATACAACGGCTATAAGGTTTACTGGAATGATGGAGCACAGTTGGTTGCTCCTCACGACGAAAATGTAATCACAGAAGTGAAGAAAATTGCTTCCATTGCTGAGGTTAACTTTGCCGGTGATGATATGAAAATCAATATGCTCGACGAAGCAATTGACAATGAATTCCTGAGAGTTTCCAAAAGCTATTCGCTTGCACCTGAGGTTATAGCTGCGCATCACGACATGAAAATTGTGTACACTCCTTTGCACGGTACAGGCATAACATTGGTTCCACAGGGTCTCAGAAATTACGGATTTACCGATATACATATTGTTACAGAACAGGCCGTTTCGGATGGAAACTTTCCAACGATAGTTTCACCAAACCCGGAAGAAAAAGCTGCCATGAAAATGGCTATGGACCTGGGTCTTTCTATAAAAGCAGACCTGGTTCTCGCTACCGACCCTGATGCTGACCGCATTGGTGTAGGGTTGAAAGATCTCGATGGAAATTACATTCTGTTGAACGGCAACCAAACTGCCGCGCTGATCACCTACTACCTGATAAAACAATGGGAAGCAAAAGGTAAACTGACGGGTAACGAATATATCGTTAAAACGATTGTT
>JBBSDG010000230.1:0-7067 GCA_038249635.1 Bacteroidales bacterium
ACCGTAAAGTGGATGTAGACGCAAAAGATGAAAGAATTGACGAGATTCTCAACGGTATTTTCCAGGAAACCGGCGTAGTTTACACAGTGGTTGACCGCCAGATTGTACTGACCAACAAAGCCGATCAGGCTGGATTTATGGCACAAACTGGCCAGCAACAGGGTAAAAAGGTAACCGGCAAAGTCACCGACTCAACCGGAGGCTCTATACCGGGCGTTTCTGTAATTATTAAAGGAACTACAACAGGAACAATAACCGATATTAATGGAGTCTTTACTTTAGTCAATGTCCCCGATAAAAGCATTTTGGTTTGTTCTTTCGTGGGGATGAAAACAAAAGAAATAGTGCTTGGCAATCAGACGGCTATTGATATTGTGCTCGAAGAAGACCGGATCGGGGTAGAAGAAGTGGTGGTGGTTGGTTACGGAACCCAGAAAAAAGTAAATCTGACAGGGGCGATAACCACAGTTAATGGCGAAACACTTGCCCGACGTCAGGTAGCCCAGTCATCCATGGCTTTGCAGGGTGTTGCTCCTGGTGTAGTTGTTACTCAGCGATCAGGACAACCAGGAAGAGACGGTGGCACAATCAGTATTCGCGGTAAAACAACCCTTGGCGATAGCAATCCATTGGTATTGGTTGACGGAATTGAAATGGGCATAAATAACATTGACCCATCAATGATCGAGTCAATTTCAGTATTAAAAGATGCAGCATCATCTTCTATTTACGGTTCAAGGGCAGCAAACGGAGTTATTCTGGTTACTACTAAACGGGCAGAAAAAGATAAAATGTCAATTTCTTATAATTCCTATGCTGGTTACCAGCGTCCAACTAATTTGCCGAAAATGGTTGGCGCCATAGATCACATGTTGCTTACCAACGAAGCCTATGTGAATACTGGAAAATCACCTCTTTATTCTGACGCTTATATTCAGGAATTCCGCACCAATATGGCCACCAATCCTGACAAATACCCGGATACCAATTGGTACGACAAGGTTTTAAACTCAGATGGATTCATGCAGAGCCATTTCCTTTCATTGATGGGAGGAACTGATAAAGCAAAAATTGCTGTTTCGCTGGGATATTTAAATCAGGACGGTCTAATGGCCAACACAAATTACAAACGGTATACAATCCGGTTTAATACAGATCTTCAGCTGACCAAGACTTTTTCTGCACAGATTGATGCACACATTATGCAATCCAAACTTACAGAACCCTCACGCGGTACAAGTGAGGCAATACATTGGGCCGGAAGAATTCCAGCTAATCAGGCAGGAGTTCTGTCAAACGGATCCTGGGGTGAAGGATGGAACGGTGATAATCCAATCGCGTTTACTCAGGACGGCGGTATTCGCAGCGATGAAGCCCCATCTGTAACAATGAATATAATTCTGAAATACAAACCAACCAACTGGCTGTTTATGGATGTAGCCTATTCTCCAAACTACTGGCAATCCAGTAATTCTTCATTCGTTAAAGCTATCCAGACTTACAAATGGGATGGTACCCCCAGCTACCTGGCTCCCCAGAAAAGCACGCTGAGCGCCACAAATAATCGCAACATGACCAACAATCTTAGAAGTACGGTTACTTTTGATAAAAAATACGGTGATCACGGATTAAAAGTCTTAGCCGGATTCCAACAGGAAGATTACAGAAACGATGGTTTAACGGGGAATCGTGAAAATTTTGCCTTTCCGAATTATCCGGTACTGAACTCTGGGGGTGAATTGAACCAAAAATCCTACGGATGGGCTTCGGAATGGGCACTGCGTTCATTTTTCGGCAGGGTAAATTATTCCTATCTTGATAGATACTTGTTCGAAGGTAATTTTCGTTATGACGGCTCGTCCCGTTTTGTAAAAGCGCGTAAATGGGGAATGTTTCCTTCTTTTTCCGCTGGATGGCGAATATCGGAAGAACCATTTTTTGCAACGCTTAAAGATAAAATCAGCAATCTAAAATTGAGAGCTTCATGGGGAAAACTGGGCAACCAGAATATTGGTTCTTATCCCTTTTCCTCTGATGTAAACCTTGGCCTTAAGTACGTGTTTGATAAACAAGTAGTGAACGGTGCAGGTATTACCAGCCTTGCTAATACCGAAATTTCATGGGAAACGACCACTTCATCAAATTTAGGATTAGACATCACCATGCTGGATAAGTTGAATATAACGGCTGAATATTATTACAAAAAAACAAATGATATTCTTCTCTATCTTGATATTCCCAAAATTATTGGAATGAGTGCCCCGGCTCAAAATGCTGGTGTAGTTGAGAACCGCGGATGGGATCTTGGTATCAATTATTCAGACTGGGATCATGAATTTAAATATGAAATCGGAGTAAATATATCGGATGTAAAAAATAATATCCTTGATCTGAGAGGCGTAAACACAACAGGTTTAACGGTAAATCATGAAGGACAACCTATGTACTCGCTATATGGATTGAAAGCCGAAGGTTTTATAACAGAAGCAGATTTTGATGCAGCCGGTAAATATAAATTTGCAAAACAGATGGGTAGTATTGCTCCCGGTGACATCAGGTATGCAGATATGAACAACGACTCAATCATCAATTCAAACGATTATACAATCATTGGTCATACACTTCCCCGCTATACATTTGGCTTTTCTTTCAACTCGAAATACAAAAACTTTGACTTTTCTTTTTTCCTTCAGGGTGTTGGCAAAGCCGATGGATTAATCCGGGATCAGGGGATAATGCCTTTCCTGATGGGAGGTACAGTTCAGGAGCAGCACAAAGACCGCTGGACACCTAATAACCTCGACGCAATGTTCCCCCGATTTGCATTTAATGAAACAAACAACGAACAGACATCCAGTTTCTGGATGCGCAATGCCGCATATGTCAGGTTAAAAAGTTTACAACTAGGGTACACGCTGCCAAAACATATCATGACTAGAATTAAGGCACAGAGTATGCGACTTTATATTAGCGGACAAAACCTGCTGACAATTGATAATTTCTGGGATGGCTATGACGTGGAAGCACCCGTTGGAAATGGAGGATATTATCCACAGGTGAAAACTTACAGTATTGGGCTGGATATCAAATTCTAAAAAAGCACTAAGATGAAAACATATATAAAATTGAGTATTATCGCTTTTGCATTTTTATTTACTGGATGCGAAGATTATTTAAACCGGTATCCCTTAAATAACCCGTCAGACATCACATTTCTCTCGAACGAAACAGAGCTAAAAATGGCAGTCGCAGGCTGTTACAGTGCGCTATGGTATAAAGTTGAAGAAATGCCTTTTCACATGGTTTTTGATGCAATTACCGACATTGGCTTCGACCGGAATGGATCACAGCTTCAGGCGATAGGGCGTGGGGCACAGGATTCAAGAAATGGCACCATTGTCGATTTCTGGACCAATATGTATGCCGGAATTGCTAAATGCAATTATGTACTTGCAAACATGGATCGTGGTAAAGCCGTAATCACAGAAACTGTATATAAACAAAGCGAATCGGAAGTCCGCTTTATAAGAGCTATGCTTTACAGTTATTTAGCTGAATTATATGGTGGTGTTCCACTTGTAATTAAGCCGTTGACGCTTTCAGGAGCACAAATTCCTCGTAACACAAAAGATGAGGTAGTCGACTTTATTCTAAATGAATTGAGTCAGTGTGCAGAATTTTTACCACAGGCAAACAAACCTACATCAGGGCGAGCAACAAAGGGAGCAGCATGGGCGTTGGCATCCAGGGTTGCATTGTATAACAAGAAATGGGATATAGCCATTAGCTCCTCGCAAAAAGTGATGGCGTTAGAGGGAACCGAATATGTCTTAAACAGCAATTATATGGACTTGTTTCAGTATGCTGGTCAATCTTCTAAAGAAATTATTTTTTCGGTGCAATACCTGAAAGGGACTAATTTTCACGCTTTATTTCGTTTATTCGGAAGCCGGAATGCAATGGCTTTTACAAACAAGAAGCCTGCATACCAGCTCGCTGATTCATGGGAGTGTACAGATGGTTTGCAAATAGATGAATCGCCATTGTTTAATCCCAAAAACCCATATGTGAATCGCGATCCGCGTTTGGGTTATACATTAGCCTTGTCTGGTTCAACCTTTTTGGGATTTCAATATGAAACTCATGGTGACAGTGTTTTGTGCTGGAATTATAACCTAAGTCCTGCAAAGCGTGTGGCAAACCTTGAAGCGACTCATGCATATGCAACTTTTACCGGTATCGGATGGCGAAAATATGCCGACAATCTCGACCGCCTGGCAATGAATGAAAGCGATTTAAATACAATAATAATCCGTTATGCCGAAGTATTGCTCAATTATGCTGAAGCAAAAATTGAATCAGGGAGTGTCGATCAGTCCGTGCTAGACGCCATAAATAAAGTGAGGCAGCGACCTTCGGTAAATATGCCGGGTATTAAAACGATGGATAAAAATGAGTTGAGAAATGTGGTTCGTCGCGAAAGAAAGTATGAACTATCGGGCGAAGGATTCCGTCTTTTCGATATTCGACGTTGGAAAATAGCAGAAGATGTGATGAATCTTCCGGTTTTGGGTAGAATGAAAAAATCATACCCATCTGTAGCCCCCGTTGTTAATGAATTTGGGACCGCCTATTATACCAATATCCCGATTGCTGTACAAGGTGAAAAAGCAGATTTCAAAATGCGGGTTGTTGAAGTTCGTTCGTTCGATAAAAACCGCGATTATCTGTGGCCAATTCCATACATCGACATGGAAACAAATTCACTGATGGTGCAAAACCCCAATTATTAACACCAAATAAAGAAAAATTAATCCGGGGGAGAATGCCTCCGGATTTTATTTATCTATTGTTATTTATTTAAACTTTTAAGATGAACAATCCATTATCGCTTGTAAATAAATATGCTAGCTTCATAGCAGGCGTAGTGACTATATTTTTTTTCTGTGGATGCAGCAATACAAAAACGAATACTAACCAGTATTCAGCTGATCTCATTATTTACGGAGGAACTGCCGCTGCCGTAACAGCCGCTGTGGAAGCTGTTCATTCCGGTAAAACAGTATTGGTAGTTTCACCAGATATGCATCTGGGCGGACTTTCTTCAGGTGGATTGGGATACACAGATACCGGGAATAAATCAACCATTGGGGGATTATCGCGCGAATTCTATCACCGTGTTTGGTTGCATTATAATGATTCATCTGCATGGAAATGGGAGAAAAATTCTGAATTTGGTAACAAGGGACAGGGAACTGTTGCGATGGACGGCGAAAACCGTACCATGTGGATTTTTGAGCCACATGTGGCTGAACAGGTTTTTGAAGATTTTATAAGCGAAAATAAAATCACTGTTCTTCGCGACGAATGGATCGAAAGGACAAAAGGAGTGGTGAAAAAAGATGGAAAAATTGTTTCGATTAAAACACTTTCAGGGAAAATTTTCTACGGGAAAATATTTATTGATGCATCCTACGAAGGTGATCTGATGGCCGCTGCCGGAGTTTCGTACCACGTTGGACGCGAAGCATGTACCGTTTATAACGAAACATGGAATGGAGTGCAGGCAGGATTAAAACAACATCCGCATTATTTCAAGGATAAAATTGATCCATATAGAGTTACCGGCCAACCGGAAAGTGGCCTACTTTATGGTATTTCTTCCGAACCAATTGCCCAAAACTGTACGGGAGACAATAAGATTCAGGCCTACTGTTTCCGATTATGTATGAGTAACAATCCCAATAATCTGGTCCCGTTCCCAAGACCTGAAAGTTATGATTCTTCAAAATATGAATTACTTACTCGCGTCTTTGATGCTGGTTGGAGAGAGTGGTTTGGCAAGTTCGATATGATTCCTAACCGAAAAACCGATACCAACAATCATGGTCCATTCAGTAGCGACTTTATCGGAATGAATTACGATTACCCCGAAGCAACCTACGAACGCCGTAAGGAAATCATCAGAGCACACGAAGATTACCAGAAAGGCTTGTTGTATTTTGTGGCTAACGATCCACGTGTTCCGAAAGAAATTCACGACAAAATGCAAGAATGGGGACTGGCCAAAGATGAATTTGCGGACAATGGAAACTGGTCGCGCCAGCTGTATATTCGCGAAGCGCGACGTATGATTGGCGTATACGTGACCAGCGAAAACGATGTGTTGGCCAAACGCGAAGTTCCTGAACCGATTGGAATGGGTTCGTATGCCATGGATTCGCACAACATTCAACGTTATGTGACATCCGAAGGAGTTGTACAGAACGAAGGAGATGTGGGCGTAAGCCCCGAACGTCCGTATGCAGTTTCATACGGTTCAATAATTCCAAAAAGGGAGGAATGTACCAACCTGATCGTTCCTGTTTGCGTATCTTCAAGCCATATTGCTTATGGTTCAATACGTATGGAACCAGTTTTTATGATTCTGGGCCAATCGGCTGCAATAGCCGCCTCTTTAGCAATTGATAATCGCAAGCCTGTACAGGATATTGATTATCAGGTTTTCAAAGAGAAATTATTTGCACGTAAACAGGTCCTTTCAATACCGTGATAATATAGAAAATCCAGATTTTCTTATAAAATCCTTTTGCCGGGGATTTTTCAATGAAATAAAAGTTAAAACTTAGCAACTCCAGATTCTTTACGAGGATGCGATAAAAACAAAAATGACGAATAGATAAAACCTCCCTCCCCCGGATATCCCATCCGGGGGCAACAGGCAAGGGAATTTACTATTCCCGTTTCCAGTATCTTTTTTAAAGGTGCTGGACTAATTCATTCTACATTCTGCCAACAACTAATTTAAACCAGTTTACTTCCTGCTTTTAGTTTGTGCGAGGCAGAAAAATCCACATCTCTCCATCCTTCTTCAAATTATTTTTTTGGTTCGCCTTGTCTGGATATGAAAATCATAATCAGCAATCAAACTCCGTTTGTATGCCTATCCTTTTTTGTGATAACGAAAGTATTAATAAACCCTCTTTATATAGAAAGGTGCCGGAGATTAAAATATCTGCCAGCACCTTTCCTGATTTAATTCAAACTTCCGTTCCGAAAATTATTCC
>JBBSDG010000231.1:0-7032 GCA_038249635.1 Bacteroidales bacterium
GCCAATTTAAGCTGCTCATCAGCATCCGTTATGAGTTTCTGATAATCAGTATCCAGTTTTTTCTGATCAGCAAGTAATTGGGTTATTTTTGCAACCTGATCCTCAGGATATTTTTCTGAGGATTTTATTTTATATGCAGCCTGGTATTGCGCAAGTGCCTCATTGTATTTCTTTTCGGTAAAAAGCTTATCGGCTTGTGCAACGGCTTCCTGGTAACGCTGACCTTCAGCTTTATCTTTATCCAGAATAGCCTGTATTTCAGTGATTTTTTGCTTTGGATACGTTTCGGCAGGTTTTGCAGTAGCAGCACTTTTGTAGGATGCCAGTGCATTCACATAATCCTTGTCAGCCAATGATTTATCGCCATCAGCAACCGATTTTGCGTACGATTCGTTGATCGATTTCTGGTCGGCAAGCAGTTTTTCTGCTTCCACAATTTTATCCGACGGATATTTTTCGGCAGGTTTTATTTCCAGTGCTTTGCGGTAAGCAGCAATGGCGTCGGGATAATTTTTTGTTGTCAGGATTTTATCGGCGGCAGCAACGGCAGCCAGGTAACCGGCATCCAGTTGTTTCTGTTCAGCAAGCACGGTGTTGAGCTTTTCAATCTGCGTTTTGGGATAAGTTTCAGTTGGTTTCAAATCTGATGCTTTCTTGTAGGATGTAATAGCCTCTGTGTATTTCTGCGTTTTGAAGTTATTATCGCCATCGGCAACAGCCTGGGAATAGTTATCCGCCACCGAACGTAAATCGCCAAGTATTTTATCTATTTTGACAATCTGGTCCTGCGGATATTTTTCATTCGTTTTTAAATCGGCGGCTTCGGAATAGGATGCTTTTGCACGATCGTATGCTTTTCCGGCCAACAACTGATCGCCGGTATTTACGGCGGTTGCGTATTGCTCATCCGTTTTTTGTTTTGCTGCAACGGCAATGTTTATTTCGGAAATCTTATCTTTTGGATACTGTTCGCCTGGTTTAATAGCGGATGCTTCCTGGAACGAACTGAGTGCAAGTGAGTAGTTTTTTGTAGCCAGTGCTTTATCTCCGTTTGCTACTGAAAGGGAATACCTGTCGGAATCCGATTTTAGTTTTGTCAGTATTTTAGCGATCTCGTCCGTTTTATCTTTGGGATATTTCTCGGCCGGTTTCGAGGTCAGAGCTTGTTTATAGGCATCAAGAGCTTCGTTGTATCTCGATTCAGCTAAAAACCTGTCGCCATTAATTATAGCTGATGCAAAGCTTTCTTCTTTGCTTTTTAATGCAACCTGCAGATTTTGTGCTTCTACAAGCTTTTGCTGCGGATAAGTTTCATTGGGTTTAAATTCAATTGCTTGGTTATAAGCAGTTATTGCTTCCGCGAATTTAGCCAGGGCAAATTGTTTATCTCCTTCGGCAACGGATTTTGTATAATTTTCATCTAAAGTTTTCAGTTGAGCCGTTAGTGTTTTAATTTGATCTATTTTCTGTGCCGGATACTTTTCGGAGGGCAAAAACGAAAGAGCATTACTGTACTGAGTAAGAGCTGCATCATATTTTTTATCCTGAAATGACTGATCTCCGTTTTTAATGGCCAAATCATACTTTTCCTTTCGCGAAGAGTTTTCTGCAATCAGTTTTTCGATTTCAGCAATTTTGGATTTTGGATAAGTTTCAGTTGGCTTTAGGGCTGACGCAGATTTAAATCCGGCCAAAGCAGTCTCATAATCATTTGATTTCAAGAGGTTTTCGGCACTTGCCAAGGCGGCATCATATTTTTGCTGATCCGAAATTAAAGCCGATTCGCCTGATTTGGTTTTCTCGAGCATTTCCTTCGGATACCGGGCTTCGGGTAAAGCTTTAAGTGCTTCCTGGTATTTTAAGCGGGCACTGGCAAAATCACGGCTGATATAGAACTGATCGGCCTGTTCAATGGATTTATCATAACTATCCTGAAGAGCTTGTTTATTCGTGGCGAAGTTGTCAATTTCCTGAATTTTCTGACTGGCATACTGATTTCCAGGAATAAGGTCAATTGCTTTCTGGTATTCGGCTTTGGCTTCGGGCCGTTTTCCGTTTTGCAGCATTTTATCCGCCGCAGCTATACTTTTTGCCGACTGTTCCGATCGTAACTTAAAATCGGCTTTTAGTTTCCGTGTATTTGTAATTTTATCCTTCACGGCTTTGGTATCCGGTTTTACCGTAAGCGCATTTTCGTATTTCACGATTGCTTCGTCGAATTGGTTGGCAGCAAGTGCTTTATCTCCGTTTGCCACAGCATCGTTAAAATAAGCAAGGTCATCGGGATCAGTGTAAACAGCACTTATTTGCCCCAGCCTATCCTTAGGGAACTGCAACGCCTGATCAATTAAAACGGCTTTGTGGTATTCGGTTTTGGCTTCAGGATATTTTTTTTGCTTGTACAGTGTTTCCGCTTTCAGCATTATATTTTCAAAAATCTCAGCCCTTTTATTCGGATCGGCCTCAAGTAAAGCACTGATTTCAGACATTTTGCCCGATGCATACGAGAGCTCAGGCTTGGTACGACTTGCTTTTTCGTAAAGTAGCAATGCATTAGCGTAATCCTTTGCCGCCAGTGCCTGGTCAGCCTGCTGTATCAGTGCCGGATAATCGGAAGTGTTTACCTTGGCCTGAGCTGAGCAAAAATTAGTGAAGGATGGTAAAAACAGGATTCCGATAAAAATAAGTAGTATGTATATTTTTAAACCCTTTTGGGGAACACGATTCTTCATTGAGTAAAAAGGTTTGATGTTTTTGCTGAAAAGTAATAACGGTTGTTTTATATATTTATTGGCTAAATACAGCCGTATTATACTTTTTTATGGATTGAGAGTATGGCAGTTGCGATAAGGCTTAGCGGATGGTTTTATACGATCCGTCCATCGACCATCATCATTTTGCGGTCGCTCATGTCGGCCAGTTCCTGGTTGTGTGTAACTATTACAAATGTTTGATTGAATTGCTCGCGCAAGGTAAAAAACAGCTTGTGCAATTCTTTGGCATTGGCCGAATCGAGGTTTCCCGATGGCTCATCGGCAAGGATAACCGAAGGATGATTCATGAGTGCACGGGCAACGGCTACCCTTTGTTGTTCGCCTCCCGAAAGTGCCGACGGCTTGTGCTCAGCCCTATCCGTTAAATGCAGAAAATCAAGCAGTTCCAAAGCTCTGCGGTTGGCTTCCTTCTGCGAAAAGCCTGCAATAAATGCCGGGATATATAGATTTTCGAGTGCGGTAAACTCAGGCAGTAAGTGATGAAACTGGAATACAAAACCTATATTCTTATTCCGGAACGCGGCCAGTTTTTTTTCGCTCAGCGATGCAACATCCTGGTTGTCAAATTGTATTATTCCTGATGTGGGTTTGTCGAGCGTACCGATAATTTGAAGCAGCGTGGTTTTGCCGGCACCAGATGCGCCAACTATGGATACAATTTCTCCTTTGTTAATCTCCACGTCGATGCCCTTAAGTACTTCGAGCGGTCCGTACGATTTATGAATGTTTTTTCCTGATATCATATTTTTATTTCAGGATGTAAAGATACAAGGAATTGTAAAAGGTTAAGCTATTGCCGCTTGCAGGAACCTAAATTAGTGATACATAAAATCTGTCCATACAAACCCGGCAACTCACAGTTCGTTTTTCACAATCCGATTACAGTAAGCTGTATATTAAATTAACTTTTATTATTAGTTAATCTTTGATAATCAATATAATAAAGAAGTTTAAGCGAGAGATTATTCAACTGTGGTTCGCGAAAAGTATCATCGAAATTATTGAAGTAATTACCGTTTACCGAGTTTTTTTCACTTGTGATCTCGTTTTTCCAAACAATATTCATGCTGCTGCCCGGTGCAAAAATCCAGGCGAAAATCATATCTACATTAAAGGAATTGAAAATGAAATCGTGGTTTTTAGCATAGGCTGAGTTGGCTCGGAGATACCCGTTTTCCTGCAATGTATAAAAGCTGTTATATTTACCTTGCGTATAATAATGACGGGCCATAAGGCTCAACGACACATTGTTCTTAAAGAGGTATTTGCCACTGGCCGAGTTTATATACGTTGTGATATTCCTGTTTCCGAATATTACTTTATCATCATCGTTGCTAACAAATCCAAAGTCATTTATCTGCTTCTCATAATTAAATGATAAGCTAAATGTTAATTGGTTACTGGGTCGGAGTATTGGGCCAAATTTTGTTGAGTATCCTCTTGAATTGTCGCGTGCAGAGTAATAGGAATTCAAGGATGCATCTAAGGCAAATTGCTTCCTGTAATCGGTTGACAATTCATAATTTACATACACGTATTTTGATTTCATATAATACATACCTTGTGTTCGTGGTTCATAATAATCGTATGTTTCGATGAATGAATGCCCGATTCCGCCCCACATCCAAAGGTAGTTTAATGTGGTGAGCGATAAATTGTATTTAAGCTGAGCCGATTGAGGTTTATGGCTTGTAAAATTATTCTGATTATTGATTTGTAAGCTGTTATGCATTTCACGAATTTTCCAGAATGGCTTATAGATATTATAACTCACGTTGGCCGAGTTGCTGTTATAGTTGTTGTAAATGGTAAGTCCCATATCGTTCGCATCAAACGTATCATCCATCGAAGCGCGGCTCATTGCCCATTGCAGACTTCCATTAGTTTTCATGGCATTTATCCCATATTTAAAGCCACGCTTAACCGTCTTATTTTCGTCCAATTCCGATAGAAAAATCTGGCTTATGCCTCCCGAAAGGCTTAACCGATATGTGTTCGATTTGTCATTTAATGTAAGCCCGGTAGCCGTAACATTGGCATCGCCAAACTTATTATCGCGCATTACATTTGTATTTGTGATGTATAAATCGGAATTGTTTTTCAACGCCTGGTCTATAACCAGAAGGTTATAATTAGTAAGTGGGTCGGTTAGTATTTTTCGTTTGCTTCCTTCTGCGTTCTGCGCTGTTGCATAAGTATTGGCAGTAACAGCATTTAACAAACCAATTGCCAATCCTTTTTTATTACGTCCCGAAACTTTTGCGGCATTTACCAATCGCTGCTTTACGGGGTTTTTGATAAGGCTTTCTTCTTCATTCAATGAATCTTCGGCACTATGAAAAAGGACGGGTGTTTTCCCGATCCTTCGCGAATAGAAAATATTTCCTTTCATGAACAGGTCAACAGCCTCTTTAAAAAATGGACGTTGCTCTTCATACACGGTCTCGAATGCAGTGAGGTTTTTAACTTTATTGTCCGATTGCACCTGGCTGAAATCAGGCAATAATGACATGTCCAATGTATAACTTTCATTAATTCCATATTTCAGATCCATGCCGCCTCCGAAAGAAGTGGAGATATCCTTTCCCGAGCTAACATTAGGATAGTGTTCGGCCTGTAAAAGTACATAGGGCGTTACCGACAAACGCACCGGAGGTTTTATATTATTTATTCCTTCGATAGTTCCCCAATAGGGCAGATCATTTTTTGCTTCGAGCAATTCGAGCGACCACTGATTCGATTCGCGGAACCTGCGGATGTTACGTGATATCTGCATACCCCAGAGTTGTGGATTGGTTCGGGCAAACCGCAAAGCCGAATATGGAATTTTTAGTTCAGCTACCCAGCCATCAGAAGTAATATTCACTTCACTGTACCAAACTGCATCGTAGGTGTAGTCCGATTCGCGGCTATCGAACTGAACTCCCGAGGCACTTACCCTGAATGTATAAGCATCAAGCTGATTGTTGTATGTGTCAAACTCAATACTGAACATATCCGCATTCAGATTATCCTCATCGCGCAAGCCTAATTGCCTTGCAATACCAACAGGATTAGTATCGTACATGTGAGCCATTACGTAAATAGCATAATTGTCGTACGCAATTTTAACCTCAGTCCTGAATGTTGGCGGCACATCATACAATGGCTGGTATTGTCTGAAATCAGAAATAGGTTGAATCATTTGCCAGATGGAATCATCGGCCATACCATTTATTTTCGGAGGGGTAGTTGCTCTCACAGCTCGTGCTGATTTCCTGTTCGAGCGGGGATCAGGATTCTTTTCTGCAGAAACAGTAAAGCCGATTATAAAAACAATTATAACTAAAAAAAGTGTACGCACTGAAAAACATGAATTAGGCTACAAAGATATAGATTGCTTTTTATTCCTATGCTGTTGTAAAAATAATTATTTTTACGCACTGATACAAACGATAAAAAATACTTGCCTTATTTTTCCCCGAATTGTTTTTTATAAACGATTTCAGCGGTCTTAAAAAATATCTTTCATAAAATTAAACCAACTTATAATGAATCTTCACGAATACCAGGCTAAGCAGATTTTAAGCAGTTTCGGAGTGCCTGTTCCGAGAGGGATAATGGCCGAAACTGTGGAGCAGGCAGTAAACGCCGCAAAAGAAATTCAGAAACTCAGCGGGTCGCAGTATTGCGTGGTAAAAGCGCAGATACATGCCGGTGGCCGCGGCAAAGGCGGTGGTGTTAAACTGGCTAAATCCCTCGATGATGCACGCGAAAAGGCTACTAATATTCTGGGTATGAATCTTATAACTCCGCAAACTGGTGTCCAGGGTAAACTGGTTCGCAAGGTGCTGATACAGGAGGATGTGTATTATCCGGGAGCATCCGAAACAAAGGAGTTTTATCTCAGCATGTTGCTCAACCGCCAGGAGGGGAAAGTAATGATCATGTATTCCACCGAGGGAGGGATGGATATTGAAGAAGTGGCTGAACACACTCCGGATAAGATTTTTGTTGAAATTATCGACCGTAAGGTGGGATTACAACCGTTTCAGTGCCGCAATGTTGCCTTTAAACTCGGTCTTTCGGGCGAAGCGCATAAAAATATGGTGAAATTTGTGAAAGGTATTTACGATGCCTATATGGGTGCCGATTGTGCCATGCTCGAAATAAATCCTGTACTCAAAACCAGTGATGATAAAATACTTGCTGTGGATTGCAAAATGCGGCTGGATGGAAATGCTATGTATCGCCATCCTGATTATGCTGCGATGCGCGA
>JBBSDG010000232.1:0-7029 GCA_038249635.1 Bacteroidales bacterium
CCCACTGCACAGAAAGTAAAATGGGGAAAAGAAAATGCCAATGAATGGGAAGCTGAATTCTCCTTTAACGGCAAGGCTTACTCAGCAAACTATAATTCGGATGGAACCTGGCTGGAAACCGAATACAAAATTACTGCTAATGAAATTCCTGCCGCTGTTACAAAAACGTTAGGTAAGGATTTCCCAGGTTACAAACTTGTAGAATCAGAAATCTCTGAAACTGCAAATGGAATAGTGTATGAATTTGACATCAAGACTGGCAATATCAAAAATGAAGTGGCCATAAACGCAGATGGAACGCTTGTGAAAAAAGGAAATACAAATAAATAGGGTTTTACCTGTTTCGCCATGCAGCGTTTATGACCCATTTCGAGTCATAAACGCTGTTTTTTACATTAATGGATCATTTTTAAAAGGATTAATCTGTAATATAAAATGTTTTTAAGATTGCACATTGTTGAGTTGTTAAATTAGAGTCCTACTATTTCGATTAGTTTAATCTCTTTGGGTAAATTCTTAGCCGCTAGCAGCGAACAGAAAATTGTTCCCAGGATACCTCGCTCGCGTGCGGGGAGGTCATTTATTCATTTTTAGTTTAAACGCTCACCGAATATGACTGAATCACAAAATAAAACATTTTTCTAAGTCGATAAGAAACAGACAACAGCAATTTTTGAAAGTTAAAAATCCACTACAATAACTTCAAGCCTTTCAATCTGGGTTATCAGCAAATATCCTTTAATACGGAATTTTAAACCCGAACGAGAAATAGAAATTCCAACCGTGGGTATAAGTATTTGAATGAACCAGGAAATTCACCGGGCCGATTTTCGATAAATAGCCAAGCTTTAATCCATAACCCAGGACCTGTGCTGCATCATTGTTATCTATTCCATTGGGATCATTAATATCCTTATCAAAATCCCAACTTAAAATGTGTTCAAATAATGCACTGTAACTATCGGTAAAACTGCCTGCATTCAGCGATGGTGATATGAACAGATGGTTTCCGATGCGGTATTGGGCCGCAATGCCTGCAAGAAAAAACTGGCTGTAAGCTAATTCTGCCTTACGCAAGCCGGTAAATGCAATTTCGTTGGTGCGTTCCGAAACATCGCTGCCACCGAAATAAAAGGTTTCGGGATTATCAGCCTCGATGGTATCAGCAATGTTTACAGATACAGAGTTGTTCAGCGAAAATCCTGCACCCATGGAGGCAAATAAACCTATTGAAAGCCTTGGGCTTAAAGGCTGCCAGCGTTGTTCATCCAGCCGGTAGCGGATATAGGTCTGATGGTGTGAGGTTATAACGTCTTTTTCACTTCCTGTACTTGTCGCCTCATTATATTCATAGGTTACATATTCGGAATTATGACCGAAACCGGTCTTTACCTCAAGATGCATTTTATTGCCATGCTCCGGAAAAAATACGGCATTCAATGTATTTTGCTGAATACCGACCTTAATCCCGTTTCCACTGCTTTCTTCCTTTAAAAAACTAACCGGATCAGGTGTGGATGCATTTCGCGGATCGCGCTGTGGCTTGATGAGATCATTAAAGTGATTGAATTCAATATACAAAAGCATGCTTTTGTCAATAATAAAATTTGCCCCTAGAGCCAGATCGAAATAATCCCGGAGGTATTTGTCACCGGTTTTTATTTGTCCTGACGAAGATTTTGTAAAAATAAAGTCATTGAGCAGGGTATTAGCAGCTATAAAGTCAACCGTCCAACGGAAGCGGGCTTTCGGGCCAATTAGCTGATAATAATTCAGGTGTGCTTTCGGATGTTCGGCCACGTCGAGGCTGAGCAACGCCCGGGAATTGGCAAACAAAATATTGCGAAAGGTTCCGTTCAGCAAAATACCGGCAGCATCGTCAGTATCGTAATGCAATCCCACTTTAAGAAATATGTGTTCGGATTCATAGGCGCGGATACTGATCCGCGATGCAGCGCTATCCGGGGACAACGAAAAATCGAGACCAACCTTATTGATGAATCGCGAGCCATAAATCTGTTTCAGTCCACTGGCAATATCATTTGCAGTATATAGCTGTCCTTTTTCAATATCGAATTCCCTCTTTAACAAAACTGCAATATCTTTATTTTGAGGATCAACTGATAAAGATTCCAGCGGCAGTAGGCTTGATGAATCAGAAATGCGTTTATTAGCAATACTCACAATACCCTCACTGTGCTGCCAAGCGGCTATTTTCAATAATTCGGGAAGTAATGCCCTTGCATTTTTTTCTCCCTCTTCGATGATAATCCGGGAATTTTCGAAACCTGATGCTTTTATGCCAGGTAATTCATTGTAAACCAAAACATCGCACAATGCCTTGTCGGCGTCGCACTGCCGCGACATGGAAAGACTTATGCTTTGTAAACCCATTTTAAAACCATCACTCAGTTCGTCGGGGTGCAAAACCCGGAAACCTGTGTAGCTGCCGAGCACAACAGTTGCGCCCATATCGCGGACTTCCTGTACCGGGAAATTGCGCACCAGGCCACCATCAACAAGGATATATTCACCTTTTTCGACCGGCGAAAATACCATTGGAATTGCCATACTCGACCGCAGTGCCTCGGGCAGAGAACCTTCGGTAAGCAGAATAGCATTCCCAGTCTTTATGTCCGTGGCAACGCACCGGAATGGGATAGGCAGGCTGTCGAAATTCCGGATATGCCTGACGGCAAAAGTCAAACGGGTTAAATATTCGTGCAACACATGTCCTTCAATCACGCCTTTCGGCAAGGAAAGCTTGTTGTTCACAAACGGGATTTCGAGCAGGTAACGGCCGTATTCGTCTTTTTCTTCAATATCAATATCTGCCAGTGAAACTTTATCGCTGAAAAGTGCTTTCCAATTGGTAGTCAGGCATAAGGTTTTTAGGTCATCGCCGCTGTACCCAATTGCATAAAGGGCGCCTAAAACAGCTCCCATACTTGTTCCTGTAATATAGTCGGGCCGGATGTTAAGTGAATCCAACATGCGGAGCAAACCAATATGTGCCATGCCTTTCGCTCCCCCGCCGCTCAGGCATAAGCCGATTTTCGGAGGTTTGGATGCATCCTTTTGCTGAGCGCCGGCATTCAGTGAAACCGCCATCAGAAGGATTAATAGGAAGAAAGCAAAGGAGTTAAGTTTCATTAACTGAAGTTATAGAGGCTTTTGATTTTCAGATTCGCTTGAGGGGATAAAAATCGTAAATTGTCGTTTATCGAGGAGTGAACCCTTCAAGGGTTTTTAACCCTTGAAGAGTTTAACCGATCAAGACGTTTAAATCGTTTCAACATTCCCTGTCCGTTTTAAAATTCCCCAGGCAGCAAGTTCTCCCTTAATAGCACGAAGGTAACCTTTCACCAGCACATACCACAATACCTGCCGGTAAAGTATTCGTTGCAGGAACAGATTCCAGCAATTCCGCAATGTAAATTTTTCGCCATCGAAACGGAATGCAATTGCCGAAATTACCAGGTCGAGGAAGTAATAACCGAAATAGAGCGCAACAATAACGCCGCCTTTCGGCATAAACAACGAAAACAGCAACGTGACATCCACCAAAGGAGATAAGATTGGAAGAATGAGTTGGAAAAGCAGCATATTGGGCAGTACAATCCAGCCCAGATTAGGATTACGGCGCACGAAGATCTGGTCGTGGTGTTTCCAGAACACCTGCATGATGCCAAATGTCCAGCGGAAACGTTGTTTCATAAGCATATGCAAGGTTTCGGGTACTTCGGTAAATGCCAGCGCCTCGTTACAAGTGCGAATTTTATACCCTTCACGGAGAAGCCGTAAAGTAAGATCGCAATCCTCAGCAAGGGTATCGGTTGTAAACATTCCGGCTTTCATCACTGCATCCCGCCTGAAGGCTCCAATTGCACCGGGAACAACCATTATGGCATTTAAAGTATCGAAAGCACGGCGGTCGAAATTCTGGCTGGTGATATATTCGATGGATTGCCAGCGGGTGAGCAGGTTATTGCGGTTTCCGACTTTTACATTACCGGCAACAGCCGCCACCAAAGGATCGCCGAAATACGCCAGCAGTTTTGAAACCGCATCCGGATTCAAAACGGTGTCGGCATCAATACAAACCAGGATATCGCCTGTGGCAAATCCTATCCCATAGTTTAATGCAGAAGCTTTGCCGCCGTTGGGTTTGGTCAGCACCTTTACTTTTGGGTGTTGGCCATAAAGAGCTTCAATATTTTTAAAGGTATTATCCTTTGAGCCGTCATCCACAAACACAATCTCGAAATCGGGGTAATCGCTGCGCAACAAATTCTCAACGGTTTTCGGTGCGGTAAGTTCTTCGTTATACCCCGGGACGATGATACTCACTTTGTATCCGTTCAACGGAAGTGGCAAATGAACTTGTTTTTTAGAAATATTTCTCTGCCTGATGGCGAGTGTTGCTATACTTATTATTTTAATCAGCGAAAGTATCATTGCCAGGAAAAATATGGCCGAGATAACTCTGTTGAAAACATAGCTCACCCTGAAAACCGTTGCATCAGCCGATTCAAGATATTTATTGAAAGTTCCCGTGGATACAGGCATAAGATCGTCGCGCTTTTTATCCATTAACGTAGACAGGCTTACAAATTTATACCCATGCGCTTTGTACCACGAAATAATCCGCGGCAGTGCTTTGATAGTTTCTTCGCGGTAGCCTCCGGCATCGTGCATCAGGATAATATTGCCCAGACCTTGCTGAGCCTCGGCCCTGGCAACAATGGTATCTTCGCTTACGCCCTCTTCCCAGTCGCGTGGATCTATGGATGAGCCAATGGTGAGATAGCCTTCTTTTTTTGCTCCATAAATTGGCCTGATCTGTGCAGGATTGGTAGGCTCGGCATCAGTGTTGTAGGGAGGTCGGAAAAGGATGGTGTTATGTCCTGTAATGCTTTCGATGATATAACCGGTGGAACGCAACTCGAGTTTCAGCCTGTCGTCGGATGTAATTTCCAGGTTGGGATGAAGGAAAGTGTGGTTCCCGATTTCGTGTCCTTCCTTATAAACCCGCTCAACCAGCGGAAGGTTCTCTTCGGCATTAACACCTGTCATAAAAAATACGGCCGGAACTTTATATTTACTCAGGATATCCAGGATCCGCGGAGTATAACGCTCATCCGGTCCATCGTCAAAAGTCATCACAATTTGTTTGGGTTTTTCACCTGTTTTGTTGATTTCATAGCCGGTTGGCAGGTCTATGTATTTTTCTTCCGAAATCAGGTTCTCCTTTTTATCATATTCGATTTTAAATGTACCCGGCTGAGGCTCCGACATAATATTGAGAACTTCGCCTGCACCGTTATAATCAACATTTGTAGATGATGGTGCAACTTCAAGGATATTGCCGTTAAAAGGTTTGGCTGTTAAAGCTGAGATTGTCAGTTCGCGGTCGTAAAACTGCCAGATCCTTTCATCTTCCGAACCCAGGTACCAGATGGAAACCCCCGATGTTTCGAAATCGGCTGCCGTTCGCATAGCGTTGAAAGCAGTTGCGGCATCAGCGAAAAACACATTATGAATTTTATTATTGTCGTCGGAATAGGTGTAGTCCAGATTATAGGTATTGTTATCAAAATTCACTTTTCCTTCACTTTCTAGAGCCGTAGTAATGGCTTCCTGGTAGGTAACATCCTGTCCCTGGTAATCTACTTGCCAGTCGTAACCGAAAGCCGCAATACAAAGCACCACCTTATCCGACGGCACTTTTTTGCACAAATCGCCAAGTGCGGCTTCCACCCAGTATTGCGGTGCCAGTGGTCCGGGTTTGGAAGTTGCATTATGCAGATCATATCCCATCAGGAAAAGAAAGTCATTATATTTTGCCAGTTCGGCAACATTATAATCCTCATTGAAAGGAGCAATATCCTGGGTCACATAATATCCTTTGCTGTGAAGTGCCTGGTACAGTTCCTTCTGAAAGGCGATCATGTACTCATCTGTAGTTTCGTTAAGATCCTCGAAATCAATATTTACGCCACTGAATTTATACGTATCGAGTACTTTTACAATACTGCCAATCAGCCTGGCACGCCTTTCGGGCGAAGTGATTATACGGTGAACATTGGCCCCGTTCCATTTATTGTTGAAATAATTCGATATCATGGGAACAATAGCCAGGTGGTTGCGGCGCATAATTTCAAGGGCCTCTTTGTCAATATCAGTAGTTACCACATCGGAAGTATCCTGAATAAAAATCCATTCGGGAAGTATCATATTCATTTTTGAAGCATTACGCTTCAGCGAATATTTTGATTGTATATCCCAGTTGACGTAAAATGCAGCCCTCACCGGAATGATTTTTTTTACAAAACCTGGAATTACTTTATCCTTCTTGTAGAAGTTGCGTCCCTCACGTTTCCTGGCTTCATTGGCCAGCTTAATGAAATGTTTCGTTTCGGTTCCTTCCACATCATCATTCCTTATTTTTTTCAGGTCATCCTGCGAAAGCAGCATATGCTCATGTAAAGTAGGCAATTTGAACACCTGCTTGTGGAATAATGAAACCAGTATTGTCGCCAAACCTACGGCAATAACAACAATAAGGATTTTAACAGCCCACAAAAAACGGGTCCACCTTGATGATCCGGCGGTATAAAAAACTGGTTTTGGTGATGTTTCCATTATCTATCGAAAATCAAAATAGGTTATAAGCGACATTTAAAAACCATTTAACTCATAGAATGGGCTAATGTTGCGGGTGAAAGGTTAAAATTTCTAAATGAAAGAAGTATTTTATCTGTGCTTTCATACTAATCTGAAATCATAAGTAACCTTTTATTTGCTATGTGTTTTAACCGCATCGGTATAAATTGCTTCAGCGGCAGCGGCCGGATTATCATTGTAATGATGATTGCCCGGAACAGTAATTATTTTTGCGCCTGCTTCGCTGAATTGCGACCGGATTACAGCACTTTCTTCGATTCCGAAAATACAAACCGGGTGTAATTGTATGATTTTTCGGATTTCGTCAGTTACTTTGAATTTATCATTTGATGTGCCAAGATC
>JBBSDG010000233.1:0-7022 GCA_038249635.1 Bacteroidales bacterium
AAATGGCAATGACAGCATTCAGCAGTTGATTTACATCACCAATCTGGACCCGCGCCGTGGTTATGGACATGAGAAGACACTCACCCAGATTGATGTTGACAGGGATACGCTCGATTTATTGGAAAAACTTAAATATACAGTAGATACAATTCCCGCAAAGGATGAGATCGTTTATCTTAAATCCACCGCTAACCTTAGCACCGGCGGCACTTCTGTTGATGTTACCGATATGATTCACCCTGAGAACATTTTTCTTTGTGAGCGTATTTCAAGGCTCATTGGTCTGGATATCTGCGGTATCGACATAATGGCTGAAAACCTGACACAGCCGCTGAAATTGAATGGAGGAGTAATACTTGAAGTAAATGCCGCTCCGGGTTTTCGAATGCACCTGGCACCTGCCGAGGGATTGCCCCGAAACGTGGCTTCGCCTGTTATTGATATGCTTTATCCTCCCGGAAAACCAAGCAGAATACCAATTATTGCCGTTACAGGCACCAATGGTAAAACTACAACCACCCGGCTGATCGCTCATATTGTAAAAAATAATGGCTTTAAAGTTGGTTTTACAACTTCCGATGGTATTTACATACAAAACCATATGCTCGAAAAAGGAGATACTACCGGCCCTGTAAGTGCTGAATTTATTCTGAAAGACCCGAGCGTGGAATTTGCTGTTCTTGAAACGGCACGAGGCGGGATACTCCGTGCAGGACTCGGATTCAGCCGTTGTGATATCGCTGTTATAACTAATATACAGGAGGATCACCTGGGATTGGAAGATATTAATTCGCTCGAAGACCTTGCTCGTGTGAAACGTACCGTTGTTAAAAGTGTTAAAAAAGAGGGTTGGGCTATATTGAATGCCGAAGATGAATATTGTGTAAAAATGGCTGCTGAACTTGATTGTAATGTGGCTTATTTTGCACTGAATGAAGATAGTCCGCTGCTTAAAAAGTTCTCAAAAGAAGGAAAAATAGTGGCTGTTTATGAGAATGGCTTTATTACTATTAAAAAAGGAGAATGGAAAATCCGCGTTGAGCGTGCCACCCATGTCCCTCTGACTTTTGGCGGAAAGGCAAAATTTATGATTGCCAATGTGCTGGCTGCAACTCTTGCAAGTTACCTATGGGGTTTTAAAACAGAGGACATCAGTTTATCCCTTCAGACTTTTATTCCGGGCGTGGCACAGACACCTGGCCGCATGAATGTATTTGAGTTCAGGCACTTTAAGGTAATGATCGACTTCGCCCATAATCCCGACGGCTACCGTGGTGTGGAAGAATACCTGCAAAGCGTGGATGCAGCCAAGAAAATCGGTATAATCGCCGGAGTGGGCGACCGGCGCGACCAGGACATCAAAGAATGTGGGTTAATAGCCGGCAGGATGTTCGACCATATCATCATACGGCAGGAGAGACATTTAAGAGGCCGGACCGAAGAGGAAATAACCAAACTTTTACTCGAAGGGATTCACGAATCCGGCAACAAAGTTACTTACGAGATTATCCCGAAAGAAACCGAAGCCATTAAGCATGCCATTGATACTGCTGTTGAAGGAAGCTTTATCACCGCCCTGAGCGATGTGGTTTCCAATGCCATCGACATTGTTCAGCAATATCTGGATAAGGAAAACGAAGAAGGGAGTATTTAGCCTAACTTCATAATCCATTCGAAATCTTTATTTAAAAAGTTTCTCATTGGTCTGATAGAAATCTCACCTTTAACCGTGCTAATTTCATTTATTCCGAAAGGTATGGTTGGGATTGAAAATAAATGGCTTTTTAAGAGGGTTTTTATCACTTAACGTTAATAGATTTATAACAAGTTTTTACACTATGTCAATACTCTTTTCACCACTTACCCTAAAAGAAACAACATTCAGGAACCGCATTGCCATTTCGCCCATGTGCATGTATTCTGCAACAGACGGATTTGCAAACGACTGGCACCTGGTACACCTGGGAAGCCGCGCAGTGGGAGGCGCAGCATTAATTATCCAGGAGGCAACGGCAGTTTCGCCTGAGGGAAGGATTTCGCCCGGCGACCTGGGTTTGTACAAAAATGAACACATCGAAATGCTGCAAAGAATAACTTCATTTATTCATCAGCATGGAGCCGTTGCAGGCATTCAACTGGCACACGCCGGCCGTAAAGCAGGCTGTGCCAGGTCCTGGGATGGAGGGAAACAACTAAAAGAAAATACAGGCGGATGGAAAACGGTTGGTCCTTCTGAGCTTGCATTTTTTGAGCACGACGATGCTCCGCTTGCCTTGAATGAAGAAGGCATACAAAAAGTAATTTCCGATTTCAGAATGGCTGCCTTGCGCTCCCTGAAAGCTGGTTATAAACTGATAGAAATTCACGCGGCACATGGTTATCTGCTGCACCAGTTCCTTTCGCCATTGAGCAACCACCGCACGGATAAGTATGGCGGAAGCTTTGAAAACAGGATAAGGTTACTGATGGAAGTTGTAAATGCTGTTAAAACAGAATGGCCGAAGAATCGTCCTTTGTTTGTTCGGATTTCTGCTACCGATTGGGCGGAAGGCGGATGGGATATTGATGAAACAGTGCAACTTTCAGCCATCCTTAAAAACAATGGCGTTGATCTGATTGATTGCTCATCAGGAGGATTGGTACCTCATCAAAAAATTCCACTTGGCCCCGGATACCAGGTACCATTTGCCGAACGCATAAAAAAAGAAACAGGCATTTTAACCGGAGCGGTAGGAATGATAACAGGAACTCAACAGGCGGAAGATATTCTGCAAAATGGACAGGCCGATCTTATACTGATTGCCCGCGAATCGCTCAGGGATCCTTATTTTGCTTTAAATGCAGCCCAAAAACTTGGTGATGATACGGAATGGCCTGAACAATACCTAAGAGCTAAATTGTAATTGCCACAAAATCAGGTTTATTTCCACAAATTGAAAGTAACTCTTAAATATAAATTCTGATCAGAACTGATATTTATCGGGGCTCTGCCTGATGACTTATTTATAAACAGGAAGCAGACCCTGTTATTAAAGGCAACACCTATCCCACTTTCTAATTCTTTAGCCACTGTGCAACTAACGTTAACATCATTAAAACGGCTGTCGTTTGCATCACGGGACGTAAACGTACTGAACTGACTTATTTTTGTTATTCCCCTGTAGGGATATTATATGTGAGATGGCAATAAAAGCAAAATGGCACCTGGTATATCATACTTACGATACTATTACGGATGTTCCAAAAGCAGATTTGTTTTACAATTCAGAAATAGTATATGTAAACGGCACTACAAGCACTGCCAATGTTCCCGTATTGATACCTGCAACTGAACTTCCCGAATAGTTGATGCTTGTTTCTGTAGTATACTTTTTCCCCAGAAGATATAATCGCTTTTTGATAATCTGCATTCCAAGATGCTTACGATGTGGATCATTATTCGAATCTTCATTGGATTGCTTCATCCCAATTCCGTTATCTTCGATCCTGATTACCAGCGATTTTGAAGTATGTGGATGAAAACTGATTGCGATTTTACCCTGTTCCTTAAGGGAAGCTATTCCATGCCATATTGAATTTTCGACAATTGGCTGGATTATCATACCGGGAATATAGACTTCATCTTCTTCAAGTTCAGGATCAATTTCGATGTTAAAATCAAATTTATTTTCAAGCCGGATTTTTTCCAGGTCAAGATAATTCGTTAGCCGTTCAACCTCCTCCTGCAGCAGGATCATAGGCGTGTTTACAGCATTCAGGTTTTGCCGTATCAGCCGGGCGAAGTTCGAGAGGTAAATAATGGCTTCGCTTTCTTTATTTTTAAGCAGGTAATTCTGAATTGAACCCAGCGAATTGAAAATAAAATGTGGATTCATCATCGACTGCAGTGCCTTTTGTTCGAGGACTACCAACTGATGATCAATTTCTATTCGCTTGATTCTTTCTGATTTGATCCTGAAAACTATAAACAATATTAGTGCACCTGCTATCAATACCAGAATAGCCCAAAAAGCAGGATATTCAACCATGGTCGGCCGTATGATGACAGCTAATACCAAGGGTTTACTCCAACCAGAGTCGGACTTCCGGACCCTTAACCTGAAATTGTATTTCCCCGGAGGCAGGTTCCTGTAAAAAAGGTTGATATCGCTTCCGTTTCCGGTAATCCATTTATTGCCAGCACCCTCAAGCATATACGAATATACAGCCTGGCTCGAAAAGTAGCTGATACACCCAAACGAAAGTTGTATGTTGTTTTTACCGGTTAGTATAAGTTCTTTTAGAGGAAGTGAATATATTTTATCATTCACTGTAATTGAATGGAAGTATGGAATGGGAGGTGGGGCAATATTTTTGAGTAATGATGACTCGGGAATAATAGTTAGGCCATCATCACTTGCTATAAAAAGTGAATCATTATTTATCAGAATATCATTGATATTATTGAAACTAATGTTTAAAGGCTTTATTTTTACCTGGCTTCCCTTTATGATCCTCATCGGATTATAACAAACAAATATATCTTTTAATGTGGACAAATATAAGGTTGAATCTTTATACAAAGCTTTTTTGATTTGTAAAGAAATTGGAGCAATAAAGGCCTTTGTAAGGTTGTAAAATATGTGATCTTTTAATAAAAAAAGGCTATCGCCGTCGATATTAAACAATTCGACTGAATCATTCAAAAAAAGGTGATTGGAAATTATAGTTCCGTCGAACCGTGATAATTCAGTATATGGTTCCAATCGGTTCTTCCTGTAAATATAATTTCTTTTCCCGTTAATAACAAATTCATTGCCGGCATTATAGTATGCATTATTAATTTGTTCACTTATATTATCAAATTCCGAGTTCAATAAATGCGTTGGCGACTGGTTAAAAAATACCCGGCGCGTATCAAGTATTGTGGTTAATCCATTGCGGTCATTAATAATTTTCTTCATCGGGGTCGGAAAACAGGTTCGCTTACCATAGCTAATCTGCCTTGCGGACTTGTTTAAAAGTATGCTTTCAAACATACAAAGCCCGGCAATTTTTGTTCCCAGAAGTAACGTCTTATTATCAAAGAAATGAATTACATCAAGGGGCTGAATAGTATTTGGCACAGCCAGTTTATAGAAAAAAGCATCTGTGCCAAGTAAAAATACTTCTTCACTATTTAAGCACCATATTCCCTTTCCGGGATAGTTACAAAGCAAATTAACCCCTGAATTATTAAAATATGTACGGTCAAAATGATTTTGAGTCAGGATATTATGATTGATTGCGTAGATACCATCTGATTGTGTGCTTACCCAAATATTTTCCTCATGATCCTGTAAAAGACCCAAGGCATTTTTGATATCAAAATGTATGAATACTTTGTTATTTTTAAGGCAATAAACACCTTCATCCAATGCAGCTATCCACACATTCCCCTCTGAATCTTCGAGTATAGTTCTAATTTTCTGTGCATTACCCTGATATTGTATTTCCTCAATTTCCCAATCAGAGGTTACCTTAAATATAACATTTTTTAAACCATGTGGAACACAATAACATATGTTATTCTTTACAGGAAATACTAATCGGGAAAAGATCCTGCTATTAAAAATTTGAGCGTTCTCATTTTGGTCATGTTGGCTGAAGATTCCCCTATGAGTCCAGATCATCCATTCATTTGAATTGTTTTTACTTAGATATGAAACACGCATCTTCTCGTTTGTCCCAAAGAGTATGGAGGTATTTATTCTTTCTAAGAGCATGCCCTTCGTTACTTTATTATTTTTGTCTAAAGCAAATACTTCGCCCTCCCAGTTATAGAAATTAATAGTCTGGTTGGAATCCGTAAAAAAATCTAACAAAAAACCCTTCCCGATCAAGAAATTAAGAAAAGGTGAATTTCCCCCGTTATAGATTTTATTGTTGAAATAATAGTTAACAGTGCCGTTATAATTGAAAAACCAGACCCTGCCTTTTGAATCTTCTTTGATACGTACAACATCGTTACTGCTCAAGCCGTCTTTCTTCCGGTATATTGTAAAGCTGGTGCCATCAAACTTAGCCACACCGGCATCGGAAGTAAACCATAGGAATTTATGGCGGTCCTGGCACATCTGGTAAATGGTATTCGAGGGTAAGCCATCATGGGTTGTGTAATGACGGATATATGGATTTTGAGCAAAGATGCTGGCACAAAATTGCGGGATAAAAAACAATAAGCTGAAAAATATTTTTCTCACTTTAATCGCAGGTATTTGAGAACTGTTTCACCTTTTCACGGAATTCGAGGAGCTTGCGTCTCGATATATTCAGCAGGGTTCCATCTTTTAATTCGGCAAAGTTTCCCTGGTAACTGGTATAGCCCGCCAGAAAGTTTAAATTAAGAATGGTTGACTTATGAATGCGGTAAAATTCGATACCCTCCAAAAGCTTCTCGAATTCGCCCAGCGTCCGGGTTGCTACTATCTGCTTTCCCCCTTTAAGATGAAGAACGGTATAATTGCTGTCGGCCTGCAAATAGATCAGGTCCACTACATCCACTATCCTGAAACCAAATTGTTCGGTAACGGTAATTCGTGTAACCTGGACGTTTTTCGACTGAATATGATCTTGAAGATTATCAAGAGATTGATGGTAAACTTCACGAACTTCCTTATGGTTAAGACGCAATTCATGATAACTTATTGCCTTATTCACAGCTTCCTTCAGTTCGAAAGGATTGATCGGTTTCAGCAGATAATCAATGGCATTCGCTTTCAGAGCGCGCAAAGCATATTCCTGATGAGCTGTTGCAAATATTACCCCGTAATTATTGCCGGGAATTGAGCGTAAAAATGCAAATCCATCTTCCCGTGGCATTGATATATCAAGAAAAATAAAATCAACATCTTCGTTATCAAGCAGTTTCCTCCCTTCGCTGGCCGAAGAAGCTGTGCCACATACATGAATTTCAGGACAATATTGTCCTAACAATATCACCAGTGCCTCGCGGATATTCTTTTCGTCATCAATAATAATTGCAGCATATTCTTTCATGTGTT
>JBBSDG010000234.1:0-7008 GCA_038249635.1 Bacteroidales bacterium
AATGATTCGATTGAAAAACAAAGTTGCCGTCCTGATTTTATGGTGCTGATGTACCCGGTTATTTCGTTTGTCGATAAAAGTGTTCATTCAGGTTCGAGCGAAGCCTTGTTGGGAAAAAATGCTGATCCGGAATTGCTTCAGTATTATTCAAATGAGATACAGGTGATGCAAGACACGCCTCCGGCCTTTTTTGCGCTGGCCGATAACGATAGGGGAGTTCCGGCTGAAAATTCGCTGCTGATGTATGCCGCGTTGCGCAAAAACAAAATACCTGCCGAACTTCATATTTTGTCCGAAGGAGACCATGGCTTTGGATTGGGTACGGGAAATGAACATGTGGCTTCGTGGACCAATAATTTAAAACTTTGGCTCAACTGGCTGAATAAGAAATATGAATAATATGCATAAAATTGTTATGCGGCAATTACAAACTAACCTAATCAACTAAACTGATTACAAATGAATTCATTGAAAAAGATCAACTTTTTACTGCTTTTCACAGCTTTGATCCAGGCCGCTTGCTTTGCCGGAGTAACCGAATCAAAATGGGCATTAGCTTCACCCGATGGTAAACTCAGCATAAATGTTGAACTCAAAGTTTCTTCCATATCGTACAATGTAATTAAAATCAAGAATGGTAAAGCCATTAAAGTTATTAAACAATCGCCCCTTGGTATTACCCGTAAAGATCAGGATTTCAATGGCAATTTGAAATTCGTTTCAAAAAATAAAGTTTCAGTTATTGATGAAACTTACAAAATGCTTGTTGGTAAAAAGGCCAATTTGAGGAACCATGCCAACGAACAGGTTTTGACATTCGTCAACGATAAAGGATCAAAGCTGGAACTGGTTTTGCGTGCCTATGATGATGGAGTTGCTTTTCGCTACCGCTTTCCGGAGAAATCTGGTAAAACCTATTCCGTTACCAACGAATACAGTGCTTTTAAATTGAATACAAATGGCAAAGCCTGGATCATGCCTTATGATGAACCATCTGAATGGGGTCCGGCTTATGAGGCATATTATACAAATGGACTGAAAACAGGAACCCAATCTCCAACCGAACAAGGATGGGCATTCCCTCTGCTTTTCAACACTGATGGTATGTGGGTTATGATCACCGAAGCCGACATGAATACTACCTTTTACGGGGCGCGGATTCAGCAGAATACGGATAATGGTTTGTATAAAATCCGCCTTCCCGATGCTGCCGAAGGTCTGGGAACAGGCGTGGTCGAAGCTTCATCAACGCTTCCCTGGGCAACTCCATGGCGTGTTTTAGTGGTTGGCGAAACTCCCGGAACCATTGTTGAAAATAACCTGGTTTACAACCTGAGCGAACCTTGTAAAGTAAAAGACATTTCATGGATAAAACCAGGCCGTGCTTCCTGGAGTTGGTGGTCGGACCATACCAGCCCGAATGATATAAATAAACTGAAAAGGTATGTTGATCTGGCAAAGGATATGACCTGGGAATATTCGCTGGTTGATGCTAACTGGAATATCATGAAAACCGGGAACATCAACGAGTTGAATGCGTATGCAAAGGAAAAAGGAGTCGGGTTGCTACTCTGGTATAATTCAGGCGGACCTCACAACAAGGTTACCGAACAACCCCGCGACATTATGAACGATGCTGCCAAACGCAGGGCGGAAATGAAAAAGCTGCAGGAATGGGGCATTAAGGGAATTAAGGTTGACTTTTTTCAAAGTGACAAACCTAATGTAATGAGGCTTTATACTGATATTCTGAAAGATGCTGCCGATTTTCACCTGATGGTCGATTTTCATGGATCCACACTGCCACGCGGATGGGCACGCACGTGGCCAAACCTGATGTCGATGGAAAGCGTTAAAGGAGCCGAACAATATACTTTCGATTTGAATTTTGCCGAAAACGCAAATGTTTACAATACCATTTATGCATATACCCGCAATGTGGTTGGCTCCATGGATTACACACCGGTAACTTTTTCTGATTATATGGCATCTACCAGCCACACTACAACCTGGGCACACGAATTAGCTTTATCCGTGATTTTCGAAAGTGGACTTCAGCATTTTGCCGATCGCGATTCAGCCTACCACGCTGTTCCGGTTTATGTTCAGGAGTTCCTTAAAAAAGTTCCTGTAGTGTGGGATGAAACAAAATATATTTCGGGTGAACCCGGCAAATACGTTGCCATGGCACGTCGCAAAGGCAACACCTGGTATGTGGCTGCTATTGAGGGCGAAAAGAAAACTCAGAATCTCTCTCTGCCTCTGTCGTTCCTTAGTAAAGGCTCTTACACTCTTAACCTGATCTCAGATAATACGACCGGGAAAGGATTTGTGAATAGCCAAAAACAGATTACCTCCGTTGATAAAATCAATATTAAAGTAATGCCTAAAGGCGGATTTGTTGCGGTAATCAGTTCCAAATAAACTCTCTCTCGGCTATTGAACAAAGTAAAAAAGCACTTTCTGTAGATTTACAAGGAACTGAATACTTAAAATGAATTTCCATCTAAAGCTTGAACAGAATAAGTAATAAAAATTAAATAATACCAACCATGACACACCCAAAGTTTGAAAACAAAGTACAATCCGTAAGATCATTTCTTTCAAAAAATAAATGGCTTTCCAGAGTTACACCCATTGTAATTGGCCTGTTGGCTACTCTATGGTTTGTAATCAGGGTTGTGCCAAAACCATCAAGGGCAGGATATCCTTGTATGAAGGTTGCTTATCCTTTTATGACCGCATTTGTATTATGGCTGGTAAGTTTTACAGGGATTTTTGCTTCCTATAAATTGCTGGTTTCAAGTGTTCGCAGAAAGCGTTTGCTGATGATTGGCCTGAGCCTGACATTCCTTGTTATAGCAGTTGGATTTCATATTTATACAAATACCGATAAGGTATTCGCGCAATCGCCTGTAGCCATTGTTCATCCGGCCAACGAGCCTTTCGGTGAAGGACAGGGAATACTTCCTGGCCGGGTTACCTGGGCATGGAACCCGGATGCTACCATCGAGAATTGTACAAACGATTTGACAAAGAACGACGGGTACTTTCTGAATAAAAATATCAACCAGGCTGTTATTGATCAAATGGTGCAGCAATCAATCCAACAGATCGGTAATCAACCTATACTGGCTGATGCCTGGGATGCTATATTTCGTGCATTTAATATAAAGAAGGGCAAGGGTGATGTTGGTTATACTACGGGTGAAACGATTTTCCTGAAAATAAACCAGGGTTGTGCGGGATGGTCAACTAACGCGGATTTTACCAGAAATACTGCTGCCTGGGCCTACATAGGATTTGCTGAAACCAGTCCTCAGGTTACCCTTGCCATTATCAAACAGCTAGTTAATGTAGCTGGCGTTCCTCAGAACAAAATTATCGTAGCCGATCCTATTGCTAAATTATATGCCGACACATACCAGATTATTCATGATATTTTCCCAAATATAATATTTGGAGATAAAGCCAATGCTACCAAAGGACGCACACTGCTCCACAAAGAAACAACTCCGGTTATTTTTTACTCTGATAAAGGCACTGTACTCACTGCCTCAAGCGATTGTTTTTACACCGAAATGCAAAATGCCGATTACATGATCAATATTGCCGCACTTAAGGCACATGCCCGCGCAGGTATTACTTTAACTGCCAAAAATCATTACGGCTCACACACCCGTGATGGTTCGGAACACATGCATAACGGGTTGATAGCTCCAACCAATGATATTCCCACCAAAACCGGCTATGGCAGATACCGTACTCAGGTTGACCTGATGGGCAGCAAATACCTTGGGCAAAATACATTACTCTATATTGTCGACGGACTATGGGGAGGAACCGAAGCGACCGAAACCCCGGTGAAATGGAAAATGGCACCATTTAACAACGACTGGCCAAGTTCTGTTTTTATCTCTATGGATCAGGTAGCACTCGAATCGGTGTGTTTCGATTTTTTACGTAGCGAAGCACCCTTAAATCCTGCAGCCTGGAAAAACCGACCTCTTATGGATCAGGGCGTTGACGATTACCTGCACCAGGCCGCATCATCCGAAAACTGGCCAAAGGGCATTGTTTATGATCCAGATGGGAGCGGTACTCCATTGCCAAGCCTTGGTGTGCATGAACACTGGAACAATGCCACCGACAAGCAATATTTACGTAACATGGGTTTTACCAAAGGCATTGAACTGGTGAAAATCTTATCCAAAAAACAGGCAGGAAGCAACTTCTCGTCATTCGAAGTGCTACAAAACACTCCGGTTGTGGATGGTGTTGGTAACGATAATGTATGGGAAACCGTTGGCTGGCAATATATCGACCAGTTCTGGAAACCTTATGGCACGGTGCTCACACCCGATGATTTCAGTGGTCGCTTTAAAGTTTTATGGTCATCCGAAAAAAACAAACTTTATGTATTAGCCGAAACCACTGATGATGACTTCGTTGATGGGTATGTTTACCCTGCTCCGGGCTATCCGGATTATGATATCCTTGAAATTTTTATAGATGAAAATAAATCGGGTGGTCCTCATGTGTTCGATAACGGAACCGATAATGCCGAGAATGCGTTCTCGTACCATATCGCAATAAACAGTCCCGCGGACGGAGGTACAACTTCCGAAAAACAGGTGCTTGATATTGCAGGTAAAAGCTGGTCGGATTATTTTAATCCTAATTATGCCGACCATTTTCCGGAGTTTACAGTAAAAAGGGAAGGCAACAAGCTAACCTGGGAGTTTTCGCTTACTGTTTACAAAGAAACCTACGATCCTACCAAATCAGCCGCTCTGAATACTTCATCCATATCGACCTTATCTGCGAATAAAACGATAGGCTTTGCCATGGCTTACTGTGATGCCGATGGTGGAGTAGGGCGCGATAATTTTATCGGCTCCGATTACGGCCCAAATAAAAGTGGCGAGTTTAACGATTACTGGATGTCAGCCAATGGATATGCAACCATGACCTTGCGTGCAGGAAATCCGTTAACTTCATTGAATCCTGAACTTGCCGCCTCAGCATTTGCCAATGCTATGAAACTGTATCCAAATCCTTCAACCGGAGTTTTTTCGCTTAAACTCGAATCGTTGGATGTAAGCAGGCCGATTCAGGTTTCGGTTTACACTATTCAGGGACAGATAATTGAATCAACCACTTATCATTCTACCCAATCCACCATAATCTACCCGATGAATATTTCGGGCATGGTGAGAGGCAATTATATAATCCGTGTTGTTAACGGTAAAAACAGTGCATCACAAAAAATCCAAATTATCAAATAGTAATGAGACACCTCCTTCTAGTTATAGGTTTATTTGCAGTGAGTACAGCCAGTTTTGCACAACATCCCGGCGACACGGTTAATGCCGTTTTTGCTGATAAGTATGGGGCTGTTTGGTTTGGTACGGATTACGGATTGCTGCGAAAAACAGACAATACCTGGAAAGCGTATTTTACAAAAGATAACGAACCTGTTTTTGTGAACAGCCTTACTAATCAGCATCCTGCAGACAGCATATTGTGGGTTGGGACTAAAAAAGGCGCTGTACAAGCAAATATTTCGTCAGGGGGACTTGTTTCCACACTGGCTTATGATAAAAATAATTCAGCAATTGAATCGGATGTTATTCTGGACATCGCTTTAAATCAATACCTCAATTGTTTTTATGCAACTCCACTCGGCTTAGGAATCCTGGTTGATAAAATCTGGAGTTTTATTAAAACTATTGGTGATGTTCCCGAAGCGGAATATACAAGTGCCAAAGCTTTGGGCGATACAATTTATATTGGCACACGTGGAAAGGGCGTTGCACGGCTTATAAAAACTGTTGATGGCTTTACCGGTGCATCGGCTTACGTGCAGCCTTGGGCTGGTTTGCCTTCCGATGATATTATTTGCGTATTTATTGATTCCAAACGAAACCAATGGTATGGAACATCTTCCGGTGTTGCCAGGCATACCAGCATAAAAACCAAACAGGGATGGGATGTATATATCACTAACGAACTTCCCGACCTCCATGTAAATGCAATAGCTGAAGACCCGGATGGAAATATATGGATCGGAACCAGTGGTGGCTTGTCGAAACTGGCAAGTGATTTGGTAACAATTACAAATTATAAAATATCTGAAGGGCTGCCGGATAACCATATAAATACAATATGTGTTCTAAGTAAAAATTCAATCTGGATCGGGACCAATAAAGGAGCTTCTCATTTTGATGGTACTAAATTTGAAAATGTGCTTACTTCGGATTTTGCCAAAAACTTTGAAGGCCCCGCCGGTATTCGTGATAATGCTGCAGCCATTAGCAACTTTTATATGGTTTACCCCAATCCGGTAACTTCGGGTCTGAACATCACTTTCACAAAAGCATTGAGCCAGCCTGCCGTTGCCGAAATCTTTAACCTGCAAGGAAGCTTACTTAAAAGCTGGACAATCGATAAAAACCAAAGCCACTTCTACTACGACTTGTGTGCTGATCCCGGCAAGAAATTGTTTCCCGGAACTTATCTTTTGTTAATACAAACAGTGACTGTAAAGCAGGCTTCTAAAATTCTGGTACAATAAAATCTTAGCGGCCAGGTCCATTAATAAAAATGGTTATATCAGATACACATCACAATTGCAAAAGAACCAAATTCATAAACAAACACCATCATAACCAATCATTCCATGAAAACAATATCAATTAGTCAGATCAATTTGCGCGACATCATCAAGCCCTTGTATGTTGGATTCGTATTGGCTGTAGTTTACTTTGTTCCTTCAATTTCACATGCTACTGGATATCCTTTGTACCTGCTGGAGCCTATGCGGTTCTTCCTTATATTATCCATTGCCTTATTCGACAAAAGGATTTCTTATCTCCTTGCACTAACAATCCCCTTGTTTTCGTTCCTGGTTTCGGGGCATCCCTTTTTCCTGAAGATGATAATCATTTCCATCGAATTGATTACAAATGTGTATTTGTACTACTTGATTTTCAGGGTGACTAAAAA
>JBBSDG010000235.1:0-6988 GCA_038249635.1 Bacteroidales bacterium
CACTTATTGCTACTGGCTTTAACAAGCCGGTTGTAACAAAGCATAATCTGGAAGATTCCAGGAACATGTTGTATGCTCCGCAAGCTTCTGTAAAGGTTGAACCCATCACCGAAGTACAGATGGTGATAGAAACGGTTGCTCCGCAAAAGCAGACAGATGAGCATGTGTGGTCAGTTCCTGAGGTATCTGTGACCAATGTTCCTTCAACGCTTTTCAGCGACAGTACTTCAGATAAAACTGATAAAACGTCCGAGAAAAGCATTCAGAATCCTGAGCCACTCGAAATCAGGTCATTCTTCCACCAGGAACCTGAATTTGAAATTGTGAACCCTGCTTCGAAACCAGAAGTAAAAACTCCGGTTTACGTACATACTCCTGTTGAAAAACCGAGTATCGAACAGGAAGATCAGCGACTGGATCGCATCAACAAGCTTAAAAACCTGAGTCATAAAACACTGAACCCATCCAACGTAGAAGAAATGGAGCGTGTTCCTGCCTATATGCGTCGCAATGTAGATTTACCTGAATCAGGCCAGACGAGTGAAAGCAATGTTTCACGTTACACACTTGGAACTGATGCAAACAACAAGACCGGACTGAGGGAGAATAATTCGTTTCTGCATGATAATGTGGATTAAATAGTTTTTAGGGCTGGAAGTCAGAAGACCGAAGTTAGGAGACGGAAGTCAGGAGATGGAAGTCAGAAGACCGATGTCAGAAGACGGAAGTAAGAAGACTGAAGTTTAAAAGAACTACGAAATCAATCTAACAGACAAATAGATTAAAATGGATACTTCCGACTTCGGTCTCCGGTCTTCCAACCTATCAAGATACAATACAGCACTGGCTACTTCCGACTCCGGTCTCCTGTCTTCCAGCCATTTTAACTCCAAGTAAGCAACTGAACTAATAAATTCGAGAAACCCATGAAACTGGAACTACTCATCAATGAGGATATAAAGCAGGCAATGATCCACAAGGACAAGGATAAGCTTGAAGCCTTGCGGTCCATCAAAGCTGCTTTACTTCTTGAGAAAACAGGCAAGGATGTTACCGGTGGTATTATTCCAGAGACTGTTGAATTAAAAATGCTGCAACGTCTGGTAAAGCAACGCCGCGAAAGCGCCGAGATTTACAAAGCCCAGGGTCGCCCCGATCTTGCCGAACCTGAAATTTTCCAGGCTGCCATTATCGAAAAATACCTGCCAGAGCAACTGAGTGATGAGGATGTCATTGCCATCGTTAAAAAAGTGATTGCCGAAACCGGTGCTACTGGAATTAAAGATATGGGAAAGGTGATGGGCATTTCAACCAAATTGGTTGCAGGAAAAGCAGACAATAAGATGATTTCTGAAATTATCAAAAAGTTACTCCCTTAATCTAATATACTTCTACATTTTTCTTTTGCGAAAAACCCTGTGGTCCCCCTGCAGGTTTTTTTTTTGGACTAAAATGGAAATCTTAATGGGTTAGCACAGTGAAACGGATTATTATATCGCATTACAAATCCAGATTCCCGTTAAAGCGCGATTAATAATCGCGCCACCCAAAAAAAATCCCGCCATTTCGGACGGGACTTTTCAAAAATAAATGATCTTGTTATGCACTTAGTTGTTACATTTGAAAGCTATTAATGTAAGGTCTTTGTCAGCTTTCTGCAGGTGTTTACTGACGATATTTTCGAATTGTTGAGAATTATCAGATTGCAAGAGAGCGAGAGAGAGTATGAAGTATAGATATTGAAACTTTGTATTTGATGCATAATGTTTTGTAATTTTGCATATGAATTGACTTACTATCTGAAGTCTTCATTTTCAATACAGTTTATGACTTTCCTTACTGAAATCACGCATCGGAGAGAATCTTCCTTAAAGTAAAAAATTGAATACCATTAAAAAGCAGGTTATGCAAACAACAGATATAATGCATGAAATCCAACGCCTATCGCTCGATAAAAAATTCTATGTGGTAGAAGAAACGCTAAAATCCATCAGGAAAGATGAAATGAATCATCAAATGGAAATAGCGGTGGAAGAACTTTATAACGATTATAACAACGACAAAGAATTGACTGCTTTTACAGCTATAGATTTAGAGCATTTTTATGAAACAAAGTGAAATCTGGCTAATCGACCTTGACCCAACAAAAGGGGCAGAAATACAGAAGAAAAGGACGGCAGTTATTGTAAACGATAACAGGCTCGGCAAACTGCCTTTAAAGATTATAGTTCCCATTACCGACTGGAAAGATCGGTACGAAATAGCGCCATGGATGGTAAAGCTAGAACCTACAGCAACCAATGGCCTGACAAAAACTTCTGCTGCTGATTGTTTTCAAATCAGGTCACTTTCCCAGGAAAGGCTAATCAATAAACTTGGATGCATCGATATTTCTACCCAAAATGAAATTAAGGAAGCTATCAGAAAAGTGTTGGATATATAGAAAATAGAGCGACGCGAAAGTGACAGGATTTACCAGCTAACTTGAGGTCACAATTTGAGATCTCAAGTTTTAAAATTCCTTCGCAAACAATTTAAAAATAAAATGTTCCGGGAAAATATAAACAAGCTATTTCTCTGATAACCAATTGACTATTTGCTTTTATAAGAGAATCAAATAGTTTCCTGCTTTATTTTGATTTGGAATTTATCGATAGCTCAAACATTTTTTGTCATGGAATCTTAAAGAATAGAAATCGGGTTACTAACTGGATTTTAAATCCAGATTCCCGTTAAAGCGCGATTACAAATCTCGCCACCAAAAAAAATCCCGCCTTTTCGGACGGGACTTTTCAAAAAAAAAATGATCTTGTTATGTGCTTAACTGCAAGCTATTAGAATGCGCGATTAAAAATCGCGCCACCCAAATGATCTCGTTATGCACCTAACTGTAAACGTTTGAAAGCCGTTACGGTAAGGTCTTTGTCAGCTTTCTGCAGGTAATCGCGGATCGTCATTTTCGAATCGTTGATAAATTCCTGGTTGAGCAATGTATTTTCTTTATAGAACTTGTTCAGTTTGCCTAAAGCTATCTTCTCAAGCATTTCTTCTGCTTTTCCTTCTTCACGTGCCTGATCCTTGCCAACTTCAATTTCGCGGGCAATAGTTTCAGCATCTACGCCATCTTTATCAACAGCTACAGGAGCCATAGCAGCAATCTGCATTGCAACATGTTTAGCCACATCTTCGATACCGGCAACTTCAGCCTTATTCAGACCTAAGATAGCTGCCAGACGGTTACCAAAATGGTTGTAAGCAACTGCTAAAGGAGCTTCAACAAAATCGTAGTGTGAAAGCTGCATTTTTTCACCGGTTTTACCAGTAAGATCAACAACGCCATCAGCAATAGCGCGTCCATCAATAGTCAAAGCCAGTAAAGCTTCGAGCGAAGCAGGTTTTGATGCAACCGCCAGATCAATAATCTTGTTGGCATAATCAATAAACTCCTGGTTTTTTGCAACAAAATCAGTTTCGCAATTCAGCATAATAACTGCAGCGAATTTTTTATCTGCTGTAGTTTTAGCAACTACAAATCCCTGGTTTGCATCACGGTCGGCACGTTTGAGAGCCAGTTTCTGTCCTTTTTTGCGTAAGGTATCAATTGCCTTTTCGAAATCGCCTTCTGATTCAACCAAAGCATTTTTGCAATCCATCATTCCTGCACCGGTCATCTGGCGCAGCTTATTTACTTCTGATGCTGTAATAGTAGCCATTGTTATTTTTCTTTCAATTTGTTATTTACTGTTATAATTACATAAACCCGTACGTTGTGGTACAGGTTTATGATTATTATAAGATGATTGTTATAGTATTACGGACGTGGTTTGCGTGCGGCTCCTGGTGCCGGTTTGCGGGCAATAGGTTTGCGCGGACGTTTGCGGTCGTCGCCTTCAGCAGGCTCTAAACCGGCAGCTACACGTTTTTTACGTGCTACTTCGCGTGCATCGTCATCGTCATCATCACTGATTGCAGCGGTGGCGCGTTCTTCGCCTTCTTCACCTTCTTCGTCGCGTTTGTCACGATCAAGTTTGCGTTCGCTGCTTCCTTCTTCAATAGCTTCAATCATTTTTTTGATGATCAGCGCGATTGATTTTGAAGCATCGTCGTTAGCCGGAATCGGGAAATCGACCAGGTTAGGATCGCTGTTGGTATCAACTATAGCGAAAGTAGGTATGTTAAGTTTGCGAGCTTCGGCAATAGCAATGTGTTCTTTCATGATATCAACCACGAAAACTGCTGAAGGAAGTTTGTTAAGGTCGGCGATTGAACCCAAGTTCTTTTCGAGTTTGGCACGTTCGCGGGTAATCTGCAGACGCTCGCGTTTCGAAATACCAAGGAAAGCAGGGCTAACCATAAGTTTATCGATCGACGACATTTTTTTAACCGCTTTGCGGATAGTTGCAAAGTTGGTAAGCATTCCACCCGGCCAGCGCTCAGTTACGTAAGGCATGTTGGTTGGGCGGACCATTTCGGCTACCAGTTCTTTTGCCTGTTTCTTGGTGGCAACGAAAAGGATGCGTTTTCCTGATTTTGAAATCTGCTTGATTGCGGCAGCTGCTTCATCGATTTTAGCAATGGTTTTGTAAAGGTCGATGATGTGGATTCCGTTGCGCTCCATAAAGATGTAGGGAGCCATGTTTGGATTCCATTTACGTTTCAGGTGACCAAAGTGCGCTCCTGAATCGAGTAATTCGTCAAATGTTGTTCTTGCCATTTAATTTATCTCCTGATTAATTAGTTTACATTCTTTAATGTCGCAATTGCCAGGTAGCCCGGTACAGTGTAGAGGAGTCCTGGCAATTTAGATACTAAACTATCTTCATTTTCAATATTAACGCTTGCTGAACTGGAAGCGTTTACGCGCTTTTTTCTGTCCGAATTTCTTACGTTCAACCATACGTGGGTCACGACGCATCAGGCCTTCAGCCTTCAGTGCAGGACGACGTGTTGGGTCAAGTTCGCAAAGTGCCCTTGAAATACCTAACCTCAATGCTTCGGCCTGGCCTTTAACGCCACCACCGTGGAGGTTGGCAGTTACATCGAAAGTTCCAACGGTTGCTGAAATTTCGAAAGCCTGCTGAACCGTGTTCTGCAAAATTGCAGTCGGGAAATACTCTTTATAATCGCGTCCGTTAACAAGGATGACACCGGTGCCTTCCTTAATGTAAACCCGTGCGACAGCACATTTACGCCTACCTAATGCATTAGTAATCTCCATTGTATTTATTTAATTTCGTTAATGTTAATCTTTTTAGGTTGCTGAGCTTCGTGTGTATGCTCAGGACCGGCAAATACGCGCAGATTGCGGAACAATTCGGCGCCCAGCTTGGTTTTTGGAAGCATACCGCGAACGGCTTCTTCAACTACATAAGTAGGTTTCTTATTCAGCATTATACGGGGAGTATTGGCTTTCTGACCGCCAGGATGTCCTGAATAATGAATGTAAACCTTGTCATTCATCTTTTTGCCGGTAAGACGGATCTTTTCAGCGTTGATGATGATGACGTTATCACCACAATCCAGATGAGGGGTATAACTGGGTTTGGTTTTACCGCGCAGAATCCTGGCAACAGTTGTTGCCATACGGCCCAGAATTTCGTTTTCGGCGTCAACCAAAACCCATTCCTTCTTGATATCGGCGGCTTTTGGTGTGACTGATTTGTAGCTTAAAGTGTTCATCGTGCTGAGTAATATGCTGTTAATCAAATTATCCCTCTTAGGGATAAAAAGGGGTGCAAAGGTATTATTATAATTTGAAATTCCAAGGACTTATTCACAATATTTTGTTGAATACTTTTATGCAACCCGTGAAGTGTCTTTTGAGTTTCAAAAATGAGAGTGCAAAAGTACTCAAAAAAGTATATGGATTGTAAAAAAAGTGCGTGGAGTGGAAAATAGATATTATTCGGCTAAATAGTTGAATATCTATCAGAAAAGAAGGTTATAGAAAATGGCAATACCATGATCAAAAACTATTCATTTGCTTCATAAGTCAGGGAATCCGGATCTTGCCGGTTATCGGAGATTGCAATAATATCAATAGATGTTTCTGAATATTTGTACTAAAAAGTTGTCTGTTTTGTTACGACACATTTTCTAAGTCCGGGAATTTTTTCGGACTCCGGAAAAGATTCAGGATGCAATTGAATATATTTCAGAGTTTCATCAATCTTGTGTAAAAAGTTAGACTTAACGTTCAATGACCATATTTCATCCAGAAAGTCCAGCAAATTATCAAGTTTTTTGGCCGCCCGTTTCGAAAGCCGCACTTCGCGGTTCATTACCGGTGTTTTTTAACTATTGTTTCGTATCCTACAGTTTCCCCGTCATTAACTTCCGCTATCCCGGCAATAATTTCGTCTTTTTGGGATTGAGATAAGTTATCCCAAAAGTCAGCCTTGGAGAAAATTCGTTTTACCGAGGCTAAAATGCCGGGATTATCAGTGTCGAGTATAAGCCTTACCAGTTCCAATTTTTCAGAACGAATATCCATGATTTTTCTTTTTGCAAATTTAATGAATATTTGATTCATGTCGATTTCCACAAAATATCAAAATACACAGTAATACGTTGAGTTAATACTGAAGGCTGGTTCCGACAAAGCATCACGGCAACGGCTATTTTTTGTAAGTTTGCATATTCATTAAAAATGAGGAAATGTCGATTATAACCCGCGATATTATTAAGGTATATGGCACACAGATCGTGCTGGATAATGTGAGTTTTACTATCGATAAAGGCGAAGTTGTTGGTTTACTTGGGCCAAATGGCGCAGGAAAATCAACTCTGATGAAAATACTTACGGGTTACATCCCTCCTACTTTAGGCAAAGCTTCTATTTATGGACATGATGTTATTTCGGATACTGAAGAAGTAAAAAAAATAGTGGGATATCTGCCGGAGCATAACCCGCTTTACCTTGATATGTATATTAAGGAATACCTGGAATTTATTGCCGGCATTCATAAACTTGGAAAAGCAACAAAGG
>JBBSDG010000236.1:0-6964 GCA_038249635.1 Bacteroidales bacterium
CAGTTGAGATCCCATACCTACACAATGAACACCGGCTTTGAACCAGCTTTTCAGATTGGTTTCATCGGGCGAAACTCCACCGGTTGGCATAATGCTCGCCCACGGCATCGGACCTTTTACACCTGCAACAAAATCAGGTCCACCAACTGACGAACCGGGGAATACTTTTACCACTTCGGCACCTAACTCATGTGCTTTGTTGATTTCGGTTACAGATCCGCAGCCGGGGTTCCAGGCAATTTTGCGGCGGTTGCAGATACGGGCAGTATCTTCGTCGATCAAAGGCGAAACAATGAAATTAGAGCCCAATTGAATGTATAATGCAGCAGTAGCACTGTCGATCACAGAACCAACGCCCAGTATCATTTCAGGGATTTCTTTGGCTGCCCATTTCGATAATTCACTAAAAACTTCCTGCGCAAAATCGCCACGGTTGGTGAACTCGAAAACACGCACACCTCCCTCATAACAGGCTTTTACCACCCGTTTGCACACTTCTGCGTCTTTGTGATAGAATACCGGAACCATGCCGGTTTCTTTCATCTTTAAAGCCACTTCTATTCTTGTAAAACGAGCCATATATTCGGTTTAAAGTTATTTTTTGTGTACGCTTTTAATAAATCCAAAAATGGTATTCAGACTAATAGGCCCTGTCCATTCATATTTCTTCACTACAAGTTCGATATTGTTTTTCGCATCAGCTGAGGTATTGTTATTGTCTCATTTGAGTTTGTTTTATCCGACTAGAGTTCTAAACAGGTTATTTTTTATCGTATTCAGCTTTTTTCGTTTTATAAAAATCCTGAAGCACAAAAAAAGCTTTCTTTTTATCACCGGTTTCGGAAACTAAACCTTTGCGGTTCCAGCCATCCTGAATATCGGGAAGCACCCGACGCGGTGAACGAAAATCGGCAAGAATCCAGGGCGATATTCCACGCAACTGTGGAATTTTTTCGAGCATAGCTAGTGTTTCCTTGTACAGATTTTCCTGGAACTCTTCGGTCCAGCGGGCATCTTTCGACCCATGCAGACCTTGGAGAGCATCGCCACCGAACTCTGAAACCATTACCGGCTTATCAAAATTTATTTCAAATTCGGCCGTTTTGCATTTTTCGGGTAATCCATCATACCAGCCGATATATTCGTTGAAACTGATAATATCAACAAATTCCTGCAAAGGATCGGCAATAATCTGAGTGTTTTTTGTGCCTTCTTTGGAGTGCCTCTCCAATGCGGCACTTACCAGGCGAAAAGGATCGAGCTGGCGGGTGGTTGCAATCATTTTTTTGAGGAAATCGGTGCGATCAGCTGACACGGGCGTTTCGTTAGCCATGGACCAAATGATAACAGAAGCCCGGTTTTTATCGCGGGTGATCATATCGGTAAGCTGGTTGTGGGCATTGGCGTAAGTGTCAGGGTTTTTCCATTGAATAGTCCAGTAAACCGGCACTTCCGACCAAACCATAATTCCCATTTCATCGGCCATGCGAGTCATATTTTCGTTGTGGGGATAGTGTGCCAGGCGAACAAAATTGCAGCCCAGTTCTTTGGCCCATCCCAGTAACATGCGTGCATCTTCCTTCGAATAAGCACGACCACCGCGAATGCCGTTTTCTTCATGTATTGAAATACCACGCAGGAAAACAGGTTTGCCATTCACCAATATCTCTTTGCCCTGCACCTGAACTGTCCGGAAACCGACTTTGTCTGTCATCACATCATTGTTGCATGTAATTTTCACTTCATACAGGTATGGATTTTCAGGCGACCAGAGTTTCAGGTTTTTTACAGGGATGGTAATTTTTGCGTTTCCTTCACTATCGGTGGTGCAATCTACTCTAATTTTTACCTCTGGGATTTCAACAGTTACTTTCTGACCGGCTTTGGCAGCGCCATTCAATACAGCTGAAAAATCAATCAGATTCTGGTTGTTTTTAGCCAGTTGAATGTAAAAATCCTGAACAAAAGTACTTGCCACTTCAACGATTTTCACATCACGGGTCAAACCGCCATAATTCCACCAATCGGTATTGATGGTTGGTATTTTTTCCAAACCACGTGTATTATCAACTTTTACAATTACAAAATTCTCCTTAGGATTCAGCTTTCCGGTGATCTCATAATTGAAAGGAGTAAAACCGCCGACATGCTTACCCAGTTTCTTGCCATTCAAGTACACATCGGCCTCATAATTGACTGCTCCGAAATAAAGAAACTGGCGGTTCCCGTTTGTCGGGATTGCATAGTCAAACTTTTTGTAATACCAAACAGAGCCTTCGTAATAGAACAACTTTTCCTTTTGAGAGTTCCAGTCGCGCGGCACCAGGATATTATCTGATTTTTCGAAATCATACTCTACCCTTTCAGAAGCATCCTGTGCTTTGTAGCCCAGAAACAGGGATTCCGAATTACTTGGGTTGGGCGTCTGGTCGCGGGCCTCTCTTCTGTAATCGTAATAACCGGTTTGATAAGGATCTACCACATACTTCCATACCCCATTTAACGTGATGGAAGTTCGGTTCCCGATATTGGTTATTTGTGGCTCCTGTGCCAGCAAAGGGCCGACAGATATATATAGTAGTAACATTAAAAGTGTTTTAAATAAAAATTGTTTCATGATTTTTTTTTTAAAGTTTAGTTTAAATTTCTGCCTTCACTAATCAACCGGATCAAACCAATTTATTCAGGGAATCTTTATGCGCTATGTCGTACATTCCAAAGTTAAATAGAATAATTTCCCACTCACTGCCACCCACCCATTTTTCAATATTCTCAACTCCTCTTATCGTTAAACCCCCGTTTACCCGGTTGTGTTCCACATTAATGCCAGGTGCCAGCGTCTTTTGAATATAAGGAGTATCCACGATCGATATCGAATCGCCGATAATCAGAATATTTTTTACATAGTCGCCGGTTGCTGTGATAAAAAGCATGGATAGTGCCAACATTTTCAGACGGGAAAAACGTATTTGCATCATTTGAATTTTAGCCATGTTTTGATTTATTACTTTTAAAATCAGAGTGCCAAATCGCAAAAAGCCGTTTTAAGTCCATTCGATTTAACACTTGCTGTGCTTTTCCCTCCATTGAGGTTAATACGGATAATTGCCCTGCCATTATACAATTCCACTTTCCTTGATCCTGAAGATGTTCCCTGATCATCAATAAGCTTTCCATCCCCAGCCAGTCCGAATTCGACGACATTGCGGGCATCCAGACATAATATGTTTTTTGCGTCAAACAGTTTAACCTCAATGGTTGCAATGTCGCCATCCTGGCTTGTTTTGGTCAGAACCATTTTCGCCGGAGCACCCCATTTGTCAGTCTGGTAGATTTGCCTGATCTCATCGGTGACGGTAATTTTCCTTTTCCGGGCAATTACTTTCAGGATATTTGCTCCCTGGGAATAAACTACATTCCAGCGTAACCCTGCTGCGGGGAAATCCTGACTGTTCCTTTTCTTTACCCCATAACTTTTCCCATTCACAAAGAGTTCAGCTTCATCACAGTTGGAAAAAACTTTTACCATTTTCTCCTCTCCGGCTTCTCCCCAGCGAACCGGCCAGGTATGGCCATAAATGTGAGCCATTGGCTTATCGGTCCAATAGGATTGGAAAATAAAATAGGCTTCTTTTTTAGTGAAATCACGCTCAATAACGCCCTTCTGATTCATATATGGCAATGGGTTACCTGGTCTTATAGGTGTAGAAAAATCTTTGAAAGGCCAATACGCCGATCCTGTGAGATCAGGCATATTTTCCTGTTCTTTCAAATGCCAGTCGATGAGATTACAAATGTAGGATTCGCTCCAGTCGCCATCTTTCGAGGCACGGGCAGCACCTCCGAAAAGAGAAGCATCGCCAAGCCTCTCATCGGTGCCGTTTCCTGTTTTAATATTCTGCAATCCCATGTCGGGTGCTTCCGAATGGCGCATGGCATGACTATCGCCACCCCATTCAGCATGAAAAAAATGTTTTACTGATTTAATGGCAGTCTCTGTATTTTCGCGGTATTCGGTATAAGCGCCGCGGTACCAGCCGGCCCAAATGGAAGGAGAATAAACATCAACTATATCTTTGCAGAAATCGCATCGCCGGATGGCAGTCACGCGCCTTGGATCAAGTTGATGTGCCAAATTATTCAGTTCCGACATGAAAGCACGGATTTTCCCCTTGTCAAATTCGGGGAAATCACCCGGCCAGTCGTTTTCGTTTCCCAATCCCCAGATTATAACTGCCGGGTGATTGCGGTGTTGCGCTATCATATCGCTTAGCATCACCTTAGCCTGATTTTGATAGCTATCGCCACCCAATCCTCCGCGGCACCAGGGAATTTCTTCCCAGACCATAATGCCCAGACTGTCGCATAAGTTAAGTACAATCCGCGATTGCTGATAATGGCCGAGCCGTATAAAATTGACTCCCATCTCCTTCATCATTGTCATTTCCTGACGGATTATTGCTTCAGTCATAGCAGCACCAACTCCCGCATGATCCTCGTGACGGTGTGTGCCGCGAAGCAACAGGCGTGTGCCATTAAGTTTGAATGGCCCGTTATCGACAAATTCGAAATTACGGAAACCAAATTTTTCGGTAACAGTCTGTGTGCCTGATTTGCTTGAAATGGAAATGACGGCAGAGTATAAACCAGGCTTGGAAGGTGACCATAATTCTGGTTTCTTAATCGTTTTGGTGAGAATAGTTTTATTGCCGTCGAAAGCCTCAATATCCTGCTCCTCTGTACTTACCAATTTCCCGTCCGGGTCGGTAATCTCAATTTTTAGATGTGCCTTTTTAATACCTGATTTGTTCAGCAATTCCAGGTTGAGATTACATTTACCTTCCATGCCTTTTGAATCAACAGTTGCATCAACAAATAAATGGTTAATTGAGATTGAAGGTACATACACGAGATTCAGATACCGGTAAATTCCTCCGTATAAATTAAAATCAGAGAGATCCGAAGGTATCATTTCCAGATCCCGTGAATTGTCGCACCGGATAGAAACCGGAATCTTCCCTTTGAATGAATCGGCAACTTTAGTATCCTGAATGAAATTCTTTACTGCATCCGTGATGTCAACCGTCCACTCGTTGTATCCGCCCACATGCGATCCGACTTTGGTCATGTAAATATAGACTTCTGTTTTTTGCCCTGCACCTTCAAAATGAAGCAGTGTACGTCCATTTGGATATGGATTACTTACTGCAATCTGGTTTTTGTACCAGCCGGGGCCCTGGTAATAGTTTACATCGGGATCAACGGCATCAGTTGCGTTGAAACAATGCGGTAAAGTTACATTTTCCCATATCGGGGAGCTTTCCGGATTGTCGGCTTTCACGGGTCTCACGGCTTCCCATATACCTCCAATATCGCTTTGCAGGTATTTCCAGTTTTCGTTCAGCCGGATGGATTTTTCGGTTTGTGCATTCAGGCAATTTGTATTACCCAACCCAAGTAATAAAAGCCAAAATGCGATAGCCCGTTTCATCTTCAATGCCACTTCTATTCTTGTAAAACGAGCCATAAATCCGGTTTTAATTCATTAGTTGAACTTTAAATTATTCCAGCAGTGAGTGGAGCTATCTACTGATTGATTTCTCACTAAATCCAAATGGGGATTTAGTAATTTGCATTGGAATTGAGTGGAGCATTTTCACCTTGCCACTCTTCCGGAAGCATCGCCACCCATCAGTTTTTCAACTTCATCAACTGAAACCTGATTGTAATCGCCGTAAATGGTATGTTTAAGGCATGAGGCGGCTACTGCAAAATTCAATGCTTTCTGATCATTTCCAGGATAAGTGAGCAATCCGTAAATCAGGCCACCCATAAAGGAATCACCACCTCCTACACGGTCAACAATATCGGTAATCTGGTAAGTCGGTGCTTCGAACAAGGTTTTTCCGTCCCAAAGAACGCCCGACCAGCTGTTGTGGTTGGCACTGATAGATCCGCGAAGTGTTGTGATCACTTTTTTGCATCGGGGATATTTAGCCATAATCTGTTCCGAAACCGATTTATAAGCTGCTGCTTCCACATGCCCACTGGTTACATCAAGACCTTCGGGCTTAATGCCGAGTACTTTTTCGGCATCTTCCTCATTCCCTAAAATCACATCAGTTCCGGCAACCAAAGCAGGCATGACCTCACCGGCTTTTTTGCCGTATTGCCACAGGTTTTTGCGGTAGTTCAAATCGCATGAAACGGTGATTCCTTTTGCATTGGCTTTATTTATCGCTTCCATGCAAACGTCGGCAGCTCCCTGCGAAATGGCCGGAGTTATTCCGGTCCAGTGAAACCAGTTGGCTCCTTCAAAAACGTTATCCCAATTGATCATTCCAGGTCTGATTTCGGCAATGGCCGAATGGGCACGATCATAAATCACCTTGCTGCCACGACTTACCGCGCCTGTTTCGAGAAAATAAATTCCAAGGCGCTCGCCACCATAAACAATCTGATCTACACCAACACCATATTTGCGCAAATCCATCACACAGGAACGGGCAATATCATTTTCAGGAAGCCGGGTCACAAAATCGACAGGAATACCAAAATTGGCAAGCGATACAGCTACGTTTGCCTCGCCTCCGCCAAAAGTGGCAGTAAGGCTATCAGTCTGGTTAAATCGTAAATAGCCCGGAGTTGCCAGGCGCAGCATGATTTCGCCAAAGGTTACTATTTTTATTGACATTGTTACTTGTTTTATGACGTTCCAACTCATGTAAACTGGAAGCCGGAAGTCATATTTGTATTAATAATCGGATACTTATTTTGGCTTTATTTCAATTCCGCTAAGGGTGCCGCATCCATATCGTTAAACAACTGGTTTTCGCCGGCCATACCCCAGATGAATCCATAGTTTGAAGTACCACACCCAAAATGCATCGACCATGGGGGCGCAATCGCCGCTTCGTGATTAGCAACTACAATATGCCTGGTTTCCTGAGGCTGACCCATGAAA
>JBBSDG010000237.1:0-6963 GCA_038249635.1 Bacteroidales bacterium
TTTACGCAACACATCTTCGTGGATATCAGGAATGCTCAGGCATCCTTCGCTGAAAGTCCACTCCTCCCCTTTTTCCTCCACAATTTTAGGATTGAGAAATACCTTTTTGAAATCTTTGGTTTCGGGCGTTTCTTTTTCGTAAGGCGAAGCATCAATTACAAAAAGCCTTATCTGTTTATTGATTTGCGGAGCTGCCAGTCCCACTCCGGATGAAAAATACATGGTTTCCCACATATCGATTATAAGCTGTTGCAGGCCTGGATATTCAGAAGTTATTTCAGTTGATATTTTGCGTAAATTAGGATGCCCGATGGCTACTACTGGAAGGATCATTGGCAAGGTAAAGGATTAAGGGTTAAGAGTTAATGGAAAAAGGTTAAAAGTTAAAGGTAAAAAGTCAAAGGCTAAAGGTCAACGTTTCAGAATTCAAATGCTCAGGTGTACAATGGTTTCAGTTGTTTTGATCAGGATGAAAAAGTTTTAAGATACAGAAACAGATAAAGTTCTTCAGCACGAGACTGTTCACTGTTTTCTTTTAACCCTTAACTGATAATTCTCTTTGTTTTGAAATCTCTAAATTTATTTTAATAAAAACATAGAAGAGGAAAAATGGTTCACCGTTGTATCACTATCATTTCGAGATACGATTGCAGGATGATAACAGCACTAACCTTATCAACCAAAGCTTTATCCTGCCGTACTTTCTTTCTGGCTCCCGATTCGAGGATGGCAGCGGTTGCCATTTTCGAGGTAAACCGTTCATCCATTCGTTCGACCGGAATGTGTGGAAAGGTTTTTTGCAGATGTTTTGCAAAAGGTTCGGTAAACCTGGCCGACTCCGAAAGCTTGCTTTGTAATGTAAGCGGATATCCAACCACAAAACAGTCCACACTTTCACGGGCAACATATTCTTTAAGATAGGCTATCACATCTTTTGAATGCACCGAAGCAAGCGGCCCCGCTATCATCCTGAGTTCATCAGTTACTGCAAGTCCAACACGCTTTTGTCCGTAATCAATGGCTAATATCCTGCCCAAGTCCTTAATATTTGCGGCAAAATTACAAAGAAATAACTTCTAAAAGGCCTGCCAATGAAGCTTTTCTATGCGTTTATACAGTATTAAAAATTCAGACATGAGTTGATCTGCTTAAAATCCGTAATTTTGAAATGAAAAATAAGCTGCATGGAGGAATTAAAATCTATCATCGAAAAAGCCTGGGACGACCGTTCGTTACTGGGTGTTGACGAAACAAAAAATACTGTATTTCAGATAGTTGAACTTCTGGATAAAGGAAAACTACGCGTTGCCGAACCGGTTGGTACGGAATGGAAAGTAAATGAATGGATAAAAAAAGCCGTAATAATGTACTTTCCGCTCAGACAAATGGAAGTTATGGAAGCCGGCCCGCTGGAATTTCACGACAAAATCCCTTTGAAACATAACTATAAAGAACTTGGTGTTAGAGTTGTTCCCCATGCAGTTGCGCGGTATGGAGCTTACCTTTCGCCGGGCGTTATTATGATGCCCTCGTATGTTAATATTGGCGCATGGGTTGGTGCCGGAACCATGATTGACACCTGGGCCACTGTCGGCAGTTGTGCGCAGATTGGCTCGAATGTTCACCTTAGCGGTGGCGTAGGCATTGGCGGTGTTCTCGAACCTGTTCAGGCTGCTCCTGTTATCATCGAGGATAATTGCTTTGTAGGATCAAGATGCATAGTGGTTGAAGGAGCACGTATTGGCACGGAAGCAGTGCTGGGCGCAAATGTTGTAATCACACAAAGTACCCGTATAATTGATGTAACAGGCAGTGAACCTGTTGAATACAGAGGATATGTGCCTCCCCGTTCCGTTGTAATTCCCGGTTCATACACCAGGCAATATCCTGCAGGCGAATATCAGGTAAGTTGTGCCCTGATCATAGGGCAACGCAAACCATCAACCGATCTCAAGCTATCGCTAAACGAAGCTTTACGCGAATACGATATTTCTTTTTAGGATTCCAAACCTGAATATTTACCAGGATAGTTATGAATATAGGATTTGATGCTAAACGTGCGCTTTTTAACCGCAGCGGGCTCGGCAATTACAGCCGGAGTACGGTTCAGCTTTTGTCACATTTCTACCCGGAAAATAAGTATTTCCTGTTTTCGGCTAAAGACAACCGTGAATTATACCATCCATCATCCAATCAGTTTATAGTTGAAACAGAACCGGGTCTTTACAGCTCATTCCCTTCCCTTTGGCGTTCGTGGGGAATACATAGCCAGGTTAAAAATCATAAACTGGATATCTTTCATGGCTTAAGTAACGAACTTCCATGGAGTATAAAAAAATCTGGTGTTAAATCCGTTGTCACCATTCATGATCTTATATTTTTAAGATATCCTGAATATTACCCGTTTATAGACCGGCAGATTTATTTACAGAAATTCCGGCATGCCTGCCGTGTTTCGGATAAGATTATTGCCACGAGTGAAGCTACTAAAGCCGATATTGTCACATTTTTTGGTACAGATCCAAATAAAATTGAAGTGGTTTACCAGACGTGCAATCCGGTTTTCCGTATTCTTTTAAATGATGATAAAAAAAACCGGGTCCGGAAAAAATATGACCTTCCTGAAAAATATATTCTATACCTCGGAACCATCGAAAAGCGAAAAAATGCGCTTACCCTTGTCAAAGCTTATTTGGAGCAGCAGTTTGATATTCCGCTTCTGATTGCAGGCAGACCAACAGCTTATCTGACTGAAATAATGGATTTTATCAAACAAAATCGTGGCGGTGAGCGTGTAATTTTCAGGTACGATATTGAATCAGTCGATTTACCCGCTTTATACCAGTCGGCTTCTGTATTTGTGTATCCTTCCGTTTTCGAAGGCTTCGGGATTCCGATACTTGAAGCACTTTATTCCGGAGTGCCTGTTATTACCAGCACAGGAAGTTGTTTTGCTGAAACTGGCGGCGACGCAGCTATTTACTGCGATCCGTTTGATAAAGCACAACTTGGATTAGCCATTACCAAAGTACTGAATGAGCCTGAAACCCGAAAGATTATGATCGGAAAAGGTTTTTTGTATAGTACGAAATTTGATGAAGAAAATGTGGCCGCCAACCTTATGAAAGTCTATTTGAACTTATAGCAGAAATATCGCAGGTAAGATTGATCTAAAATCCAAGTTAATTGTTATTAAAGGTATGAATTTTGAAGATGATATACAAAAATCGCTGAAAGTACTCCAGGAAGGAGGCATACTGCTTTATCCTACCGATACTATCTGGGGATTAGGCTGCGATGCAACCAATACCGAGGCTGTGAGGAAGATTTATAGTATTAAAAGCCGAACCGAAGCAAAAAGCCTCATTATATTGCTCGATCATATCGATAAACTTGATATCTATATTAAAAAAGTACCCGATATTACCGGCGATTTGCTGGCAAGCATAACAAATCCTGTTACAATAATTTATTCCAATGCCCGCAAGTTGGCTGCAAACCTCATTGCTCCCGATGGCACCGTTGCTATACGTATTGTAAAGGATGACTTTTGTGCCGAACTGATCAAGAGATTCGGTAAACCCATAGTTTCAACTTCGGCCAACATCTCTGGTTTTGATCCTCCTATAGTTTTCAGCCAGGTGTCCCTTGAAATCAAGAATGCGGTGGATTACATAGTTACATACAAACAGGATTATTTTACCCGTTCCAAACCTTCCACTATCATCAGGTTGCGGGATGATGGAATGTACACTATTATCAGGGATTGAAAATGTTTAAACTCCGTGTTTTATTCACATTAATAGTGTAATTTGCGAACAAAATTGAATTTAAGTCGTTATTTTTGTTTAACATTAGGAAATTATCAGGAAAACGAATGGAAAAACGTGTAGAATACAAATTGGATACTGTTGACAAGGAAACATTACAAAAATGGTACTATCTCATGGTACTCGGACGCAAGCTCGATGAACGCGCTCCAAATTATCTGAAACAGGCATTGGGATGGTCGTACCACGCGCCATATGCCGGTCACGATGGAATACAGCTTGCAATCGGACAAATATTTGACCGTGAAACAGATCATTTATTCCCTTATTACAGGGATATGCTCACAAATATTTCGGCCGGACTTACTGCAGAAGAAATAATTCTGAACGGTATTTCAAAAGCTACTGATGTTGCCGGAGGCGGCAGGCATATGTCGAATCATTTTGCCAAACCCGAATGGAATATTGATAGCGTTTCATCCGCAACCGGTAATCATACCTTGCATGCCGTTGGAGTTGCACGCGCTATTAAAAGATACGGTGGTAAAGGTGTAGCCATCAGTTCACAGGGCGAATCTTCAACTTCTGAAGGTTATGTTTATGAGGCAATTAATGGAGCCAGCAATGAAAAGTTGCCGGTTATTTTTGTTTTTCAGGATAACCGTTACGGCATATCAGTTCCCCAACGCGATCAATCTGCAAATGCTGTGGCTGCTGATAACTTTAAGGGATTTAAAAACCTGAGAATCATTCACTGCGATGGTAAAAATATTTTCTCATCGATGAATGCGATGGAAATGGCCAAACGCCATGCCATCGAAAAACAAGAGCCTGTAATTGTTCACGCCAGTTGTGTTCGCATTCACTCGCATTCAAATTCCGACAAACACGAATTGTACCGCGACGAAAATGAGCGGCATTGTGCCAAGGCAAGCGATCCACTCGATAGGTTCCGCATCATATTATTGCATTCCGGCAGATTTACTGAACCCGAGTTAGCAGTACTCGACGATCAGGCACAGAAAGAAATGATGGCAGCTCACCGCAAGGCACTGGCTGCTCCTGATCCTGATCCTGCATCCATCTTTAATTTTGTTTTTCCACCGGCCTACATCCCTGCAAAATTTCCAGATGGATTGCATGATGAACGCGAAGGACGTTCTTTAAAACTTATACAGGCACTTAACGAAACGTTGAAAGAAGAATTCCGCCTCAATCCGGACACATTTCTCTGGGGACAGGATGTTGCGAACAAGGAAAAAGGCGGCATTTTTAACGTAACCAAAGGGATGCAGCAGGAATTCGGCATTGATCGAATTTTCAACGGTCCTATAGCCGAAGACTTTATTCTGGGTACTGCCAACGGAATGAGCAGGTACAATGATAAAATCCGTATTGTGGTTGAAGGTGCTGAGTTTGCTGATTACTTCTGGCCGGCAATGGAGCAGTACATAGAGCTTTCGCACGATTATTGGCGCAGTAACGGTAAATTTTCGCCAAATATAACAATCAGACTTGCTTCCGGAGGATATATCGGAGGTGGTATGTATCACTCTCAAAATATCGAAGGTTCGCTGGCTGCCATTCCTGGGGTGCGTATTGTTTATCCTTCGTTTGCTGATGATGCTGCTGGTTTACTTCGTACTTCGATGCGTTCGCAGGGACCCACCCTTTTCCTCGAACCCAAAGCATTGTACAACGATCCGGTTGCCGAAACTTTTGTTCCCGAAGAATTCGAAGTGCCGTTTGGCAAAGCCCGTACCAGGCACGAAGGCAAGGATATGAGCATAATAACTTACGGCAACACCTCTCATATGTGTATTGCGGTGGCTAAACGCATTGCGGATGAAACCGGGAAGAGCATCGAAGTTATCGATATCCGCTCACTGATTCCACTCGATAAAGAGGCAATCCTTGAAAGCGTGAAGAAGACAGGAAGGGCGTTGGTTGTGCACGAAGACAAAATTTTCGGAGGTTTTGGCGGAGAAATTGCCGCTATGATTTCCAGCGAAGGTTTCCATTACCTGGATGCACCTGTTCGCAGAGTCGGCTCCACAGATACACCTGTTGGCTTTAACCGCATCCTCGAAAAAGCGGTATTGCCCGATCAGGAGCGTATTTACAAAGCTGCTATTGAACTATTGGAGTATTAGAACGTGAATCTATTCAAAATCATGCTTTCCTATATTGGTAAGCATGATTTTTCATTAATTAAAGTTCATTTTAAAGATTTTTCTATATTTGTATAGTGCTGAATTAATCATAAAAACCATTTATAAATGATAACATCCGAAGGTAATGTCCTTATTGCCAAGTCAGGAATTGAAGTATTCCTGAATCCACGCATGGCTAATCGTCATGGCTTGATTGCCGGTGCCACCGGAACTGGTAAAACCGTTTCACTCCAGGTGATGGCTGAGGCTTTCAGCTCAATCGGAGTGCCTGTATTCGTTTCGGATATAAAAGGCGACCTGTCGGGAGTTAGCAAAACAGGCGTTGATAACCAGCGAATTACAGATCGGATTTCGCAATTGGGCATTGAAGGATACACTCATAAATCGTTCCCGGTTACTTTCTGGGACCTTTTCGGCGAACAGGGGCATCCTCTGCGTACCACTATTTCGGAAATGGGACCGCTTTTACTGGGCAGGCTTATGAACCTGAACGATGTACAGGAAAGTGTGCTAACGTTGGTTTTCAGGATTGCCGACGACAATAAATTATTGCTCCTTGATCTGAAGGATTTGAAGAAAATGTGCGAATACGTTGGCAACAACCGGGAGCAATATATTACTGCTTATGGAAATATTTCTGCAGCAAGCATTGGTGCTATTCAACGTGAGCTGATTGCTCTCGAAGAACAGAATGCCGATAAGTTTTTCTGCGAACCTGCAATTGATATTATGGATTTCATGCAAACCGATTCGAATGGAATGGGTATGATCAACATTCTGGCAGCCGATAAACTGATGATGTCGCCGCGTACATATTCAACCTTGTTGCTTTACCTGATGTCGGAATTGTTTGAGCGCTTGCCTGAAGTAGGTGATATGGATAAGCCTAAACTGGTATTCTTTTTTGACGAAGCTCATCTTCTTTTTACCGATGCGCCCAGGGTTGTGGTTGAAAAAATTGAGCAGGTTGTCAGGCTGATACGATCGAAGGGGATCGGGATTTATTTTATCACTCAAAA
>JBBSDG010000238.1:0-6949 GCA_038249635.1 Bacteroidales bacterium
GACTGCTTGCTCCATCCTGACTGATAACCTTCGAGAAAGAAAGAATAAAGAAGGGAACCTGCATTCACATAATCGGTTGAAAAAACTCTCCCGCTTATATGGGGTGCCAGCAAGTTAAGCTTAAAAACCAGGTTGGCAGGCGGAATGCATGGCGAATAGGCGGTATCGGAAACTGCCAGCGAAACCAATTGAACAACCGGTGGTATTTTATCGGGATTAAAGGCAGCAGGCCGAATATGATTCAACCCCTGAATTCCACCAAAATAGAAATTGCCCTTATCGGTACAGGACGCATTAAAATTAAATTCGGGCGACTGAAGATTATTCTTCGCATTAAAAAAGACAACCCGGTCTTCAGCAGGTAAAATACAGCCAATGCCATTGTTTCCGGTTATCCACAGCCTCCCGCGTTCATCAGGGATAATGGTGTATACCACATCATTTTTCAATGAACTGAAGCAAGCTGATAATTTATGAATTGTGCCATCTGTATTATAACATTCTATGCCATTGCCTGTTGCTGCCCATACCAGGTTTTGATAATAAAGGAGGCTATAAACCGGCACGGAAGAAAGCTTGATACCTTTCGAATTAAAATTGATCCCGTATCGGAATCCTAGTTTTTTCTCGTATCTGTATATGCCATCGGATGAGCCCACCCAATAATAATCACCTGCCGTGAGAAGCGAACGGATTGATATATATTGATTTGCACTGTATAAAGATGGATTTTCGGAAGGCCTGATCCTTAACAACTGATTGTCGTAAACTAAGAGCAATGAATCCGAACTTTGATAAATAAATTTCGCCTGCAAACATTGAAAAGAATATTTCCAGATGCTTTTGCCGTGCTTATCAACTACTTCCAGACCTGTGCGGGTTGCAATCCACAATCGTCCTGATTTATCGGCAATTAAATCGAGAAAATAAGACCTGTTGTCGAAATGCACAGGGTTTATCCGCCTTGCATCACCCAGGTCGGGCGATAACTCCCAAAGCCCATTGTTAAAGGTTCCCGCCCATATGTTATTGTTGTAAGGAGTTACACAACGGATAAATCCTATGTTTGACTTGTGAAACTGTAACAATGAAGGAGTGTATAGCAACACACCATTACCATCCGTGCCAAACCAGAGGTTATGCTCACGGTCTTCAAAAATACTGATAACACTAGGCGTGAGAAGCTCAGAGGTTTTACCAAAATGGGTAAAGAGTTTTATTTCTTTTACAATATTCCCTGTGAGGCGATAAATTTTATTAAAATCCTGATCGGTTAACCAGATGTTTTCACTGGTATCGGTAAAAATATTCTTTAGCCCGTTTAATTTTGTATCCTTATACAGAATCATTTTCCCGCCTTTCTGCCAGTTAAATATTTTGCCACCGGCAAGCACCAGGGTTCTGCCTTTGCTTGATTTTACAATGTTGTGGCAACCGGCGACAGGCACCCATTTTATGTTAAATACCGAATCATTAGTTTGGCCAGTAAGTTGTACCGCTATAATTCCTTGTTCGCTGCTGATCAGAAGTTCATCCTTGCCCGAACGGAATGCCCTTATCGGAATTAAATCCAAAGGCATCTTTACATTATTGTCATCGATAAACTTTAGTGGGATCAGCCGGTTATTTTTCAACAGGCAGAAATTCAATCCTCTGATCCACACCAGCGGACTTCCATTGATTGAAGTATTGAGTAAAACAGGGCAGATGCCTTCCTTGCGGTAAACAATGTTAAACTGTGCAGTTGATGTATTGAACCGGAGTAACGAGGATGTTGAAGTTATTGCCAATTCGCCTGGATTACTGACAGTAAGCGAACGCATCACGTTGTCAATCTGGTAGTAAACTGCATTGTTAGGCACGCGGAATGACCTGAACTCCTGACCATCAAAATAATGCAAACCATCGCCGGTAACCATCCATATCAAACCGCGTTCGTCCTGGCAAACCTGGCTTACCATGCTCTGACGCAGGCCATCTTCGTTAGTGTAGGCTGTAACAAAAAGATTTTCGGATTCGTAAAAAGGCTGGCTGTATATTTTACCTCCACTAAAGGCTACTAAAATATATAGCAGCAAAATATTAATTCTATAAACTCCGTAAATACAAGCATTCTGAAATACTAATCTCATCCCGGATATTTACTTACAACCATTGCTTAAGCAAATATACAAAGCTACTTTATATCACTAACCACCGATTAATAAAAAAATGGGAAAGAAACTACTTTTCTGCCATAAATAGGATGAAGTTGTTGCGAGATGCCAGTTGTAAATTTCAAAATTTAAATTTCGGATTCGTCCATTTTTCACCCATCTGCTAACTCGTACTGAAATTTGTTCACAGTTTTGGATGAGATTGTACCTCCTATACTTGGAGTGGGATAAAATCACGCATTAAAAAAAGACCCAAGTCCAAAGTCCCAAATCTCAAGAACCAAGACTGACTCTACATCCCAGCTGGAATTTGGAATTTGGAATTTGAGACTTAATGGATGCGGAAATTTATCCCGTTTGCAGTATAACACAATTTTCAAATTTGTTTAAAACCTATATCCTCCATCTCTTTGGCCCCCATCTCACCATCGCCCCATCTCACCATCGGGTCTCCTCGTCTCTCAGTCTCTTCATCCCCCATCTCCCCTTCTCCCAGTCTCCCCATCACCCCTTCTCCCCATCACCCCTTCTCCCCATCTCCCCATCACCCCTTCACCCACTCTCCCCGTACGACTCTATCATCTCAGCACACTCTATCTCCCCTAAGTCGCTAGCAAACTGCATCCCCTTATATCACTGTTATCAAAGCGACCCAGCACTTCAAAACTTTCTTCATCCGTAACATCATCTTTAAAAACACGGCCAAGGTCTTGTGTAGCTATAAACGAACAGGAATGAAAATTGGCAAGGTCAATAATATTAATGCCACCCGTGCGGCCGGTTTCGAGGAAACTCAGCGGATCGTTGGTATCAGCTATCATAATTTTCATCCAGGGTGGACAACGGAATATACCATCTCCGGAAGACCATGCCTGGGAAAGCAATTCCGTCATTCCATATTCCGAGTGAATTTTATCAACTCCAAATCCTTTGCATAATTTCTCGTGAAGCTCCATCCGCGTAAGTTCTTTCCGACGGCCTTTCATTCCTCCGGTTTCAATAATAATGGCATCCGGAATATTTACAGGAAAGTTTTCTGCCATATCGAGCAGGGCAAAGGTTACCCCGAAAAGCATAATTTTTAATCCAAGCCGCTGAGCCTCCAGCAATTGCTGCTGCAGGGATTCAAGGTCGTTAAGGAAAAATCCGCCCATCTGCCGGTTCGACTTTAACAGTAATTTCTCTACCATGTAAACGAGGGAGGAGTTTTTGCGTTCGAGGTACGAGGGCAGCAAAGCAAAAATTACGTATTTCGATAAATCGCCGTAGAAAAACTCTAATCCTTTTGTAAAACTTTGCTCATACAAATCTGTATCCGCCACATAATGCCTGCTGGTTTCGGTGCCTGTAGTGCCGCTACTCTCAAAAATAACTTCCTCGCTGAAGTCGCCGGTGACAATTTTGTGTGTTTTAAAAAAACTCACAGGCAGATAAGGAATTTGCTCCGGGTGGTAAACCTTGCTCTCGCTCACCCCTAATGCATCAACAAAACTGCGGTAAACTTTGTTATTCTTATGTTGATACCGAAATAAACTGAGCGCAATTTCGTTAAACTCAAAATGGCTTTGCAGATTAAAAATACTATGTTTAAATGCTGTGAAGTCCATATCAGAAATTTTGTAATTTTATGCCTCGTTAAACTACGCAATGAAATTATATACAAAGATAAGCTTATTCCTTCTGATTACCATATTTGCCGGTCTTACGGGCTGTGTTAAGGAACAGACATACCCGCCCGAACCTCATATAGAATACGTAAGCTTTATGACCAACACGGGAACGGATGGAAAGGATTCACTTGGGCTGATCACCATTTCATATACCGATGGTGATGGAAATATTGGATTATTTGAATGGGATACGGTTGAACCCCTAAAGTACAATTATTACCTGAAATTGATGCAGCAAATTGATGGTCAAATGGTTGAAGTAATACCAGTTAACCCAGCTGTTAATTTTAATGCGCGAATTCCTATACTTACTCCAGTAGGACGGAATAAAAATATCAAAGGAGAAATTGCCAGGACACTGGAACTCTATTTTGCAAGCCAGGCACTACAAAGTGATATTATCGCTTTCGAAATTTATATTAAGGACAGAGCCTTGAATAAAAGCAATGTAATAATTACTCCTTCGTATAAAATCAAAATATAGTTCTTTACCGAACAAGCAAAAAGTCCTATTCTCTTTTCCAAACAAGCAAAAAGTCCTATTCCCTTCTCCACTGGAGAAGGTGCCCAACGGGCGGATGAGGTGAAAGGGTACCCAACGGGCAGATGAGGTCAGGGAGGATTTAGTCAATTCATCATCTAAGCAGTTGAAAACCACTGTCATTTGTATTATCTCATTCTATGAAAAAGAAATCCAGCAGATTTACGAAAATACTTAAGATATTTCTGATCTCTCTGGGTTGTTTTTTCATTTTGATATGCGCCCTGGCCTTTACCACGCTTCCATTCTGGGCACTGTATTCCCTCGGAACTTCCAACAGCAGAATTTCGCAGACTCCCACCACAATAATACTGCTTGGCGGTGCAGGTATTCCAAGCGGCGACGGCCTTATCCGCAGCTATTATACAGCAAGTATGGCAAAGGCAAATCCAGAAGCAAATATAATAATTGCCATGCCTGGAGATATTACCGACAGTCTTTCGGCTCCACGGTTGGTTGAGCAGGAACTAAGGATACGTGGACTTAATCCACATTCAATCAGCTTTGAACATTCCGGCAGTAACACCAGGGAACAGGCGCAGAAAATAGCCGCAGGAAAAACCTCCACGCAGTTACAAAAACCGGTTACCCTGGTAACTTCGCCTGAGCATATGAAACGTGCGGTGCTTGCTTTCCGCAAATGTGGTTTTACTGCGGTTAGTGGTTTACCTACTTTTGAATATGCACTCGATGCCGCCGATCTTACTTTTCGCGACAGCGACCTGAAAGGCAATAAAATAGCACCTCCTATCGGAAATAATTTACAATTTCGATACCAATTCTGGAACCATTTGAAATACGAAATTATGGTAGTGCGGGAATATTTCGGGCTTGCGTATTATAAACTAAGGGGCTGGATATAAATTATTTAATGAACTTAATTGATAACGGATCTTATTACTTCATAAATCAAAAATCATTGTTCCTTGTTTCTAAATCAAATAATTAATCATGAAGACTTTTAAACTGATTTTAATTATGCTTCTGGCATCATTGTTTTCCGAAGTTACATATTCCCAGGACTGGGCGAACCTGCAGCGTTTCAAAGATGAAAATTCGAAACTCGTAGCTCCTGTTTACGGAGAATACCGCGTGGTTTTTATGGGCAATTCCATTACCGAAGGCTGGGGAAACCTAAGTCCTGAATTTTTTAAAGGAAAGCCTTACGTTAACCGGGGAATCAGCGGGCAAACCACGCCCCAGATGCTGATACGGTTCAGGCCCGATGTTATAAATCTGAAACCCGCAGTTGTTGTTATCCTTGCCGGAACCAATGATATTGCCGGTAATACGGGGCCTTCCACATTGGAAATGATAGCGGAAAATATTTTTTCGATGGCCGAACTGGCAAAAGCCAACGGTATAAAAGTGGTGCTTTGCTCTGTATTACCCGCATTTGATTATCCCTGGAAACCCGGCCTTGAACCAGCCGAAAAAATTGTTACTCTGAATGGAATGATAAAAGCCTATGCCGCTATAAACGACATCGTTTATCTTGATTACTTTTCAGCAATGGCTAATAAACAGAAGGGGCTGATGGCCGAATTTACGTTCGATGGGGTTCATCCTAACAAAGCAGGATATATGATGATGGGACCGCTGGCTGAAAAAGCGATTGCTGAGGCGTTAAGAAAGAACTAAATCTGGTTGCGCTATATTAAGGACTTCACTTTGAGTGAAACCCTGAATAAAAACAACAATTTTTACTTCTAGATATTTATCTCGTACCCAACTGCGAGTGAAAAGGTATTTGTTCCGGAAGGAAATTTTGCATCATTATTCCGAAAGGTGCGCTCATACCTGAGACCAACCTCAATTTTGTTTTTATCGTTTACAGGGATAGTTATTCCGCCTCCGGCATTAAATCCAACCTCAAAACGGTTGTAACCAATTATATCAAGTTTTGACCTTTCAATCTTTATGTCCCCTGTACCTTCGGTTGTTCGCTCATTTCCCCATAACATATAACCTACATATCCGCCTGCTGATAGAAAAATATTATTGCTCTTAAAAGGAGTATATTGTACTTGCAACGGCAAAGCAATATAATTCCAGGTATAAAAAGCAGTACCAGTTCCCACTAACCAACCATTTTCATCTGTAAAGTTAGCCTTTGTTTGAAATCCTTTTTGTTCAATCAATATTTCCGGTTTCATCGCGAATTTCGGACTCAGTTTATACAAAGCCGATACTCCAAAGAGGTAACCTGGTTTGTATTTTGCATTGTCAAAATCTTTGCATTGTGAAAGTGTTAACCCGATTTTGGGTGAAATCGTTGTAAACTGGCCAAAAGCGAATGATTTCAAGGCAATAAAAACAATCAGAATAATTATTTTTTTCATAAAAACAGATTTTAAATTTGTTATACTAATTTTGAATTACAAAGTATTGATTTTCATCCTGTAAAGATAGAAATCATTGTCATAATATATTACCGGTATGTTAAAATAGTTGGCTAAATATTATTTTGATGTGCTGGAAAAAGAAAGCACAAGTTTATATTCTGTTTTTTTGTTTTTTTTCTTGTTCTTTTGTCTTAATACTTCGGCTTCGCTCAGTACAGGTACAAAAGAACCAACTTA
>JBBSDG010000239.1:0-6916 GCA_038249635.1 Bacteroidales bacterium
AACGTACAAAATTGCTTTCCGTTAAGAAAAATCCCGATTAACTGAATCGAGCATTCAGTGAATAAGATAAAATTAAACTTAAAATTAGCTTTAATTTACTGATAAAGAACTACATACAGGCATTTTAGAACCTAAATTAAAAGGACCTGACAACATTCAGGTCCTTTTGCTGTTTAAAACCCGAACGAACTCAGATTAACAGAACTGATAACTATGGGGCGATATTTAGCATTCCTTCGCGGAATAAATGTTTCAGGCCAGAAACTTATAAAGATGGAGGCGCTGCGTAAGGCTTTTACCGAAGCAGGTTTTGGAAATGTGAAAACCTATATTCAGAGCGGAAACGTAATACTTAATTCAGATGAAGCTGATACTAAGAAACTGAGTTTGCTACTTGAAGATTTGATTGAGAAATCGTTTGGATTTAGGACAGAAGTGATTTTGCGCAGACACAGTGACATTGAATCTATTCTGAACTCCTTACAAATCAGCAAAGCCGAATCCGGTGAAGAGAGAAAATACTATATTACCTTCCTGAAGGATGAAAGTTCTGTTAAAATCTCACTTCCATCGTTTTCAAAAAACCGGGATGTAGAGATTATTTATCAAAACAACAAGGATTTTGTTTCTATTTCATCCTTGTTTAAAGGCAATTTCGGTTTCCCGAATGCCTTTATCGAAAAGATAACCGGCATTCCTGCAACAACCCGGAATCCGATAACACTTAGAAAGATCCTGCAAATCTGACGCTTGAATTTATAAATTTTAGAAACTATTTTTCATTAACTATTTTCCATTAACTATTTACCATTAACCGTTTACCATTAACTATTTTCCATTAACTATTTCCCATTAACTATTTTCCAATAACTATTTCTTCTTCCTCGTCAGATCAAGCAATCCATTTATAATGGTCAAAGGATGCGCCGGGTTGCCCGGAATATAAAGATCCACGTGATATTTATCCAGAAAACTGCGATCTAATGCCGGACTTCCTGCAAATAATCCTCCGCTTATGGCATCCGTTCCGACCAGCACAATAATTTTAGGATCAGGAGTAGCATCATAACAAATCTGAAGCGGCTCAGCCATACTTTCAGTAATCGGGCCGGTAATAACAATTCCGTCGGCATGGCGCGGCGAGGCTACAAACTCAATCCCAAAACGTCCCATATCGAACTGCACGTTATTGGCGGCTCCCAATTCCCATTCACAACTATTGTCGCCACCGGCCGAAACCTGCCGTAACTTTAGCGAACTGCCAAAAAGGCTGTGAATTTCTTTTCTCACTTTTGCCGGGTTAACGGAAATCGGATTTTCATCTCCTTCTTTAATGATAAGGCTTTCACGCTCGTTGACTGATATCTTATAATCCGTTGTAAATTGAATCTTTTCAGGAAACCGCATGGCACATTCACCGCAAAAAGTGCATTTACCCAGGTCTAAACTTACCGGATTTTTGGAAATCGCGCCTACCGGACAAATATCCCGCAACTCATTTTCATCCACTTTTAAAGAACTGATCACAGGTCTGCCCCTGAAAATTCCCGGCACTTTTGCTGTAGTTACATCAGGAATAAACTGTTTGCCTTGATGATAGAGTATCTTGAGGTTGTTGTACATGGATGGTAGTTAAAAGTTAAAAGTTAAAGGTCATTCGGTAGTTAAGGAGGATTATTGGTTTGAAAGTTCAATGCTTCGCGTTCAATGCTTCGCGTTCAAGGTTCAAAGTTCAAGGTTCAAAGTTCAAGGCTGCGCGTTCAAAGTTCAAGGTTCAAGGTTCAAGGTTCAAAGCTTCGCGTTCAAAGCTTCGCGTTCAATGCTGCGCGTTCAATGCTTCGCGTTCAAATATTCAAAGTTCAAATGATCATGCGTAAATTATTAGTCATTCAATTGTCATAAGATTGTAATACGATTTCAATAGGGTTGTCATAAAGTTGTATCAAAGAAACTCGGCGCTTCGGCTTCGCTCAGCGACCTGTATTTCCGAAACTATTCAAACCCTTGAAACATTTCAAACATTTCAAACTCTTCAAACCATTAAAGGTCATGCCCGCTATACGAAAGATTGAAGCTCTTATTGCAAATCGGGAAATCCGAAATTTCATTATTCCTCACCGAAAGCGCCAATGCCAGCCAGTTGTGGAACGAAGGATCTTTAATTTTATAGAGTTTCAATTCACCGTTTGCACCGGTAATGGCACAATGGCAGATTTCACCCCGCCATCCTTCAACCAACGAAAGTGTAAATAATCCGGCTCCCGGGCTTTTCAATTCAGGTTTCTCTTTTGAAGTTTCAGCCTGAGGAATGTCAGCGATTAGCTTACGCAGGTATTTCATGGATTGGAATACTTCTTCTTTTCGAATCTGAACCCTGGAATACACATCACCATGATGCTTTATTAAAGGCTCGTGATTGAGTTCGGAATAAAGGCAATGCGGATGCGATAAGCGGGTATCCCTCATTAATCCGGAAGCCCTGGCAGCCATTCCAACTACACCGATCTTCGCAGCATCTTCCAAGGAGACCACTCCGGTGCGTTCGAAACGCGACAAGGCACTTGGCAGATTGGAAAGTTCTTTATTTATCTCGGTAAAGTCAGGTTCAAAAGTGTCAAGAACCTGGGCAAGTCTGTCGGCAAGTGCCTGATTAAATGTAAACTTATTCTCCATTGGCCTGATCAGACCTTTGGATAAACGGTTGCCGCACCATTCCTGCATAAAATTAACGATGGGTGTACGAAGTCTGCCGAAAACAGAACTTCCAAGCTGGTATGCAACATCTGTGCAAACTGCGCTCAGATCGCCAGTGTGTATGGCTATTCTTTCCAATTCAAGCGCAACAGTGCGGGAAAAGTCGATATCGCGCGTTGTTTTAAAGCCACACAAACTTTCCCATACGTGCGCAAAAGCCGTTGAATGACCTACAGCAGTATCTCCCGTAATACCTTCGGCTAAAGTGGCTAACTGATTTAACTGTTTCTTTTCCAGGAATAATTTTTCAATTCCTCTGTGTTGGTAACCAAGTTGAATTTCGAGGTGCAGAATCTGTTCCCCATTACAAATAAACCGGAAATGCCCCGGCTCAATAATACCGGCATGTATAGGCCCCACTCCTACTTCGTGAAGTTCCTCGCTGTCAATCGAATAAAAGGGGTAGTTGGCAATAGTCTGGCTTTTATCAAAACGATCAAATGGATAGCGAACCGGTTTCAGCCAGGGATGATCTGAATATTTTATCCCGAAGTTCTCGTGGATTTCGCGCTCAAACTTTTCGAAACAGAAATTTTTTGCCGTTAAAGAGGAATGCTCTTCTTTTTCATCGACCAAACAGGAAGAAATATAAATCAAATGATCGGCATCATCGGCTATGCAACAGATCAGTTTAGTCGAATCGCCTTCCTTATACCCGAAATAATTCACACAATGCCTTTCGGGCTTCTCAGCCACCATTCCCGTATTCAGTATCAGGAAAGCACTGTACGAAATCTCAGGAATATCTGAAACCGGCATGGACTGATTGTTTTTTATGGCTCTGTAATGCATGGGGATGGTAGTAGGTTAAATGTTCAAGGTTCAATTGCATGCGGCGTTCAATGCTTCAAGGCTTAAAAGATTTCATTTCTTCCAGTGTCAGACACCATGCTGGTGCGCAGACACTAATCACTAATCATTATTTTTCATCGGCATATTTTCACCTCATCCGCCCGTTGGGCACCTTCTCCTCAAGGAGATGGAATGAAAACTCCATATTTGTAGTAATTTTGGGAGGATAGGTAATTTTTACTATTTCTTCTCTTCCAGTGTCAGACAACTTGCAGGTGTGCATGCACTTTTCATTTTTCACTTTTTTCATCGGCATATTTTCACCTCATAAGCCCGTTAGGCACCTTCTCCTCAAGGAGAAGGAATGAAAACTCCATATTTGTAGTAATTTTGGGAGGATAGGTAATTTTTACTATTTCTTCTCTTCCAGTGTCAGACAACTTGCAGGTGTGCATGCACTTTTCAATTTTCACTTTTCACTATTTTACATTGGCAACAATGCCACACTTTCTTTCAGCATCTGCACAAAAATTGCAGGTGGATTGAGTCCCAGGTAAACTGCCGTTGCCAGCAAAATAAACTGCGAAAGCGATTCCCACGGGCTTATTTTTACCACCTGCGAATCATCAAATCCTACTGCCGGAACAAAAAGCACTTTGAACATATTTTTTCCGAATGCCCAGATTATCATGGTTAACAGTAAAAGAACTACTATCAACAGTAGAATTTGTCCTGCATCAAAAATGGATTTAAAGATCAGAAATTCACTCACAAACAATCCGGATGGTGGCATTGCGGTGGCACTGATAAACCCAAGAAGCAGCACCATGGCACCTGTCGGGTTATATTTAAAGTAATTACCGATATGGTAAATGCTCTTGTTTTGAAAAACAGTGTAAAGTTGGTTAAATTGGAAGAACAGACTGGATTTTACAAAAGCATGCAGTATAATATGCAGAATGGCAGCGTAATAGCCTATTCCTCCTGCAGCCACGCCAAGCATAACAATTCCCATATGCTCGATACTGGAATAGGCAAACATACGCTTGATGTTTTTTACTTTCAGCATATACACTGTGGATACAAAAATGGAAAGGAATGCCGCCGAACCGATTACCAATTGAGCCCAGTGAAGAACCGGAGTATTTGCCAGAACAATGTAAAATCGGAATATACCAACAAATCCAAGGTTCATCAATATTGTGGAAAACAATGCGCCCGCTGGTGCAGGAGCCTTGTCCTTGGCATCAATACCGGCAGTAAACATTGGTACCAATCCGAGTTTGGCGGTAAAACCCGTAAAAATAAACAGGAAAGCCATCCTGAGCCATACCGGGTTAAGTTCAGCTCTTCGGGCCAGAAGGTTGCTAAATGAGAGGTCATCTGAACCCGCATGTTGCAGTGAAAGACTCAGAAAAAGAATCCCGATAAAAATAAAAGTAATGCTGATGGCGCAGATGAAAACGTATTTCCAGGTACCTTCGAGCGCCAGCTTATTGCGGTGATGATAGATAAGAGCCGAAGCACTCAGGGTGGTAATTTCGGTAAAAATCCATGTAACGGCAATATGATTGGAGAGGTAACCCGCACTGATAGCCATGATAAGCAGCACCATAGCCGTCATGTAAATGGCCCTGGTTTGCTGGTTTTCATGATGGTTTTCAATATAAATGTAACTATGGATCATTGCAGGTATTGCCAGAATACTTGCGGTTATTAGCAAAATGACACCAAGTGAGTCGAAAGTGAAGTAAATAAGCTCCGTATTACGGTAATGCATGCAGGCATAAATAGTCATAAGCCACTGCAAAACAATGAACAAGCCCGCCAGCGAATATACAAGCATCTTGTTCCTGCTTATAAACAGGATTATGGCAATAGCAAGCGCGCCTAATAAATAAATTCCAAACATCCGTTTTCTGGTATTTCCCGGTTAATAATCTTTTAAGTTACTGAGCTGATCCACATCCACATCTTTGAACACATCGCCAATCTTATTCAGGAATATCCCAAGTATAAGCACACTGGCGAAAATATCAAGCATAATTCCCAGGTTCACAAGCATAGGCATTTCATTACCAACAGCTAAGGAGAGTACAAACACACCATTCTCAATAACCATATAGCCCATTACGTGAGTAATAATCTTACGACGTGTGGCAATAAGGTAAAGTCCAAAAAACAAAGTCGAAAGTGCTACCACGAAAAATATCTTATCGAGGTTATCATCCTTTATAGTATTGGAAATCAATATAGTAATCACAACTATAAATGTAGTAATTACCAGTGATACAAAATTCGGAAGAAAGGGTTCCGCTTCACGGGTGATGTTATTCCGCTTTAGCAGATATCCCAGGAATATGGGCACTGCCAGCGACTTAAATATAATGGTTTCGAGCATGATAAGCACCAGGTTGAGTGTGTTGATTTCGCTGAGCTGAAGAAAGACCACGAAAAACAGCAGCACTCCCTGCAAAGCCAGCACTTTAATATAAGTCATCAGCCGGTTGGCAATGGCCATATAAAAAAGTGTGATTATAAAGGTGATTAAAAGAACATGTATCATTTTATCAAACTGTTTTTAAGCATTTTACATGAATTTCTGAAGTATCAGCAATGCGCCGAAAAAAATGAGCAGGCTAACCGAAGTGAGTGCTACTATAAACTGGGGATTGTGGCTCATACGGAACCTCGCCATAAAAGATTCAATAATTCCGATTGCCACTGCCATCGCGAACTGAATTACAAAAAACGAAGGAATTGCATATTGAATCGGTATTACGCCTATAAAAAGATTCACAATCAAAGCGCCGTAAATAGCAAACTTAAGGTAACCTGCGGTAAATATGAGGCCAAGATCGAAGCCGCTGTTATCCAGAATCATAACCTCATGGATCATAGTAAGTTCAAGGTGGGTTTTGGGATCATCAATCGGCATACGGCTGCTTTCGATCATGGCAATCATAAGCAATACAAACGTGGCCAAAGCCGCCAGTGCATAGCTTATCTGGGAACCGATATGGAGTGCAGCAAATATTTCCTGGAACGAGGTATGCCCTGATAACAAAGCCAGCGATCCCATCAGAATAAAAAACGCAGGCTCGGCAAACATGGAATATAAAGCTTCGCGGCTGGCACCCATTCCTTCGAAACTACTGCCGGTATCCATGGCCGCAATAATCGAGAAAAACTTACCCAGCCCCAAAACATAAGCAAAAAAGATAAAGTCGCCGTTAAAACTCAGTACTCCCCGTGATTCGCCGAAAGGCACCACCAGCATCGCCATCACAATAGAAGCAAAGTAGATGGTCGGCGCAATTTGAAACACAAAACTAGTGGTTTCGCTGTAAACTACTCCTTTGCGGAACAA
>JBBSDG010000240.1:0-6828 GCA_038249635.1 Bacteroidales bacterium
TACAACATACCTGCCTTACGCCATGACCACAGCAAACAACGGGGCATTTGTGACAAGTGATAAGCTTGAAAGCCGTTGGACAAACAGTTACGGATCGGCAGAGGATGGTTTTGCCTTTGCAATTACCAAGTTCGAACCTTCGCCGCTGAACCGGGTCCTCAAACAGGGAGCGCCCGGTGCAGCATGGCAACCTGATCAGCATCCTGTAAGCTTCGATTACCTGACCAACAATGCCACAGATGTAAAACTTTGGCAAATAGACGCTTCCAATAATTGTGTTTTAAGCAGTCTAAATAGTGGTTATTACAATGCCAATGAGCTTTACCTGAACAAGAGCACTGATGAAAACCTTAACCCTGTAAAGGAATACAAGGATAACGAAGGTCGGGTCGTGCTGAAGTCTGCCTATGACGGGACAAACTGGCTCAATACACATTATATCTACGATGATTTTGGATTACTACGATTTGTGTTGCCACCCAAGCTGAATGCAAATTTAGGGGTAACCGCTACCCTGACCCAAAGCAGTGTCCTGGTAAAACAACTGGGCTATTATTACCAGTATGATGATCGTCACAGGATGGTTGTTAAACAGATTCCGGGGGCAGATCCAGTATACATGGTGTACGATCAGCGCGACAGGCTGGTTGCTTCGCAGGATGCTGTAATGAGAAATTCAGGACGCTGGCTGATTACCAAATATGATTATATGAACCGTCCTGTGATGACTGCTGCAAAGGTTCTTGGCGATACGCGTGAGATCCTGAAAAGCTATTTTGACAATTATCAGGGTACTTATTTCGAAACACGGACAGCTTCCGTTACAGGATATACACCAGGCGACAGTTTTGGTGATAAGCTCCCCCTGACCGAGTCTGATCTGTTATCTATCACTTATTACGATACCTATGGTTATCCGGGTGAAAAAACTTTCGATCCTTCGGTTAGAATAAGCATTTATAATGACGGCGACGCCACCCCATATTATTTCGACAACCTTAAAGGTCTTGTTACAGGTTCGCGCGTAAAAGTGCTCGACGGGACGGAAAACAACAGTTCCGGTTTCCGATGGCTGGTAACCACCAATTACTACGACGACCGATACCGCGTTGTTCAAACACTGAAAGACCTCTATGCAACAGATGCAACCTATTACGAAGCGACTTCGACACTTTACGACTTCCCGGGAAAGGTTATACAGACAAAACTGTCACAAACCTTTAACAGTGTCACCACCATTGTTGATAAATATTACACGTACGATCATCTTGCACGTTTGATCAAAACAGAGCAGCAGATCGCGGGTGATGCAAATGGCAAGGTGACCGTGTCTGAGAACAACTACAACGAGATTGGTCAGCTGATCGATAAAAAACTGCACAAGACAAATACTTACGACTATGTGCAAAGTGTTGGTTACACTTACAATATCCGCGGCTGGCTCACGAAGATCAACGATCCCGATAATCTGGGAACAAACCTGTTTGGCATGAAACTGCTTTACAACGAACCGGATAACCTGAACAACACCCCGCAGTGCAACGGCAATATCTCGGCAATGGCATGGAACACAACTGGGAAAACCAAACAGGGTTATCTTTTTGCCTACGATGGGATTAACCGGCTTAACTCGGGCGATCATAAATCGTTTACCACCGCGTGGACCGACGATAACAATTACGAAGAGAAGTCGATCTCTTACGATGCAAACGGGAATATAAATACACTAATACGAACCGACCTAGCCGGTGGCAATACCGCCAATTTCACTTATACTTACAGCGGCAACCAACTATCAACAATCACTGGTGGATTAGCAGCTTACACCTATGATCTAAACGGAAATACCACGCTTGATGGCCTGCGCAATATAACAGTTGCCTACAATATTTTAAATTTGCCAAAGAGTATTGCAAAGGGAACCGATAATATTGGCTATATTTACTCCGCCGCAGGCGAGAAACTGGCCAAGAAGATGAAAGAAGGTACTTATCAGTATTATGCAGGGAATATGGTTTACGACAACGTAAAATCACTGAAATATTTGTTGTTCGACGAAGGTCTGGTCAATAAATCTTCGGGGGTTTACTCGTACGAGTACCACCTGAAGGATCACCTCGGCAATACGCGTGTCGCCTTTAAACCGAACGGTGCCGGCACAACGGTTGACCAGGTGGCCGAGTACTACCCGTTTGGCAGCAGCTATTTGCCCATCTCTCCCGCAGGATCCAATAAATACCTTTACAACGGCAAGGAAAAACAGGACGATGTCTTAAGTAGTACTGCTTTGGATTGGTACGATTACGGAGCTAGGTTTTATGACCCGATGATTGGGAGGTGGCATACGGTTGACCCATGGGCGGAGAAATACAGAAGGTGGAGCCCATATAATTATGGCGTAGATAATCCTATTCGCTTTATCGATCCTGACGGAAATGGACTCCTTGACAAAGTGATTAATTCTGCATTGCAATGGGTGGCAAATAAAACTGTAGAGGCGTCACAGAGAGTCGTGACATCAGGAGTTGAAGCAGCGAAAAATATTGGAAAAGACATAGTTAAGAATACTAAAGTACAAGCTAAAGCAGAATTGAAATTATCAGAAGAATTGGGAGCGGAGGTAAATGTTAAGGGAGTTGGAGGTGCTGGTTTGTCAATAAAACAAAGTGAGGCAACCTTAACATCTGAAGTAAATTTAAATTTCGATGGTAGTTCAAATTCAAAGTTAGAGACAAGTACCAATACTGACAAAACATTTAAGGCGAAAGGGCAATTAGGAGGGAATGGTGGATCCATCGAACAAACAGATGGAAAAGATGGAAGTTACAGTACTAAAGGAGAAATTACAACGTCTACTGGAATTCCGGCCGTACAAGCTGAGACTTCATTAAAGCTTGGAAATAAAGAAACTGAACTAAGTACCGGTATTGCTATAGGGGCTAAAACTCCGATTGCCGTTTCCACTAATTGGCGCATTGTACACTTCTCACTAGATGCTTCTTTAAAGTTAGTTTATCAAAAAAAGACAGAATGAAAAATTACAGAATAATTTTAACTTTATTTATCGTATCAATATTGATTCAAATTATCTTGACTGATTTTAAGTTAGAAACTTTTATAGGAAACATAATAGTTCAACTGTTTGCATCAGCTATACTAGGTTATGTATTTACTCAATTTCATCTCAAGTATTCTCAAGTATCATACATCAAGACTTGGAGTATATTTTACATTATCATTATTAGCTTGAATTTAGTATTTAATTTATTGAAATTAATGCCATAAATGCCCTTTATAGGTAGAGCTTGTAGGATGTCAATCCATCTTCAACAAGTACACAGAAACTTAACCTGGGTCTTTATTACGACAGCGTACCGGCAGGTTTATCTGGCATCGCACAGTACAATGGGAATATTGCATCAATAGTCTGCAACACACCGGAGCAGACGGGTGCACTCTCCCCTGCCGACAAACAGGGCTATGGTTTTACGTACGACGGGATTAACAGGTTGAAGACCTCGTCCTACGGCGAAGGGGCAACCTTTGCCACCAATGTAGGCGCCAACAACGAAAACGTCAACTACGATCTGAATGGGAATATCACCTCCCTTACAAGGTACAAAAAAGGGACAGGACTCATTGATAACCTAACCTATACCTACAAAAACAGTGGTGTCAGCAATATGCTCGACAGGGTGGATGATGTTGTGACCGGCGCGGAAGGATTCTCCGAAGCAGTGAAACAGGCTAACGAGTATGCTTACGACGCCAACGGCAACCTGATTTCAGATGCAAACAAAGGGTATGACCATATTCTGTACGATGTTCTGAACTTACCCAAACAGGTCAGTACAATAAGCCAAAATATAAAGTATATTTACGACGCTACAGGAGCAAAACTGGCAAAAGTGGGTACAAGTGGTGCAAAAACTTACTATCCAGGAAGTTTTGTTTACAACGAAAGTTCTTTGACTTACATTTTACACCCTGAAGGAACATACATTCCCGGCGGAAACTACCAGTACTTTCTGAAAGATCACCTGGGCAATACCCGTTTAGTTGTTAATACAGTTGGTACAGGCGGAAATATTGTTCAGCAGACAGACTACTACCCATTCGGTATGGACATCAAATCCTATAGTAACGGGGCAGAGAATAAATATCGTTACAATGGCAAAGAGATCCAGGACGATGTAATCAACGGTAAAAGTCTGCAATGGTATGAATACGGAGCAAGGTTTTATGACCCAACTGTGCCTCACTTCTTGCAAGTTGATCCCCACGCTGACAAATACTATAACACCAGTCCTTATGCTTACTGTCTGAATAATCCGTTAAGATATATTGATCCTAATGGGAAGGATGGAGATGTAGAAATAAACAAGGATAAGATGAAAATTAGTGTCTCAGTATATATCTATGGATCAGGTGCAAGTGATAAACAAGCAACCAAGATGCAGACTGCCATAATGAGTGATTGGAACAAGGGATTTTCATATACTGATTCTAAAACAGGACAAAAATACGCAGTAAATTTTGATGTCAAAGTTCAAGTTTACAATAAGGATAATCCCAAAGAAGGTCCTGGATTATTCTCTGATAAAAACAATCCTTTTAGTACTTCTAATTTCATAGAAGTATGAGCTACCGCAAAAGATATAGCCCGTTCTTACGTTAGAGGGGGAGATGAAGGCCAATGGCGTGGTTATGGAAGTGATCCGTCTTCTCATGAATACGGGCACCTAATAGGATTGAGAGATCACTATTCTGATGCGAATGGTACAGAAGCAGGCTGGAAAGGTAATGTTATGGCAGAACCTGCCGGTCAGGGTAAGGTGGAACAGAAAAACATTGACGCAGTCGCTTCTCCTCTAATAAATAAATATCGTGAATCAGGTAGTACAACACAGACTTATAAAACGAAGATCGATGAAAATAATCCAAGCTGGTAAATATATTTTAATGATAATTTTCGTCTTGAATATGAGTTGTTCTAAGTCGGAAAAATCAGATGAAAAGTTAAATGGAAAGTCTATTAATTTTTTAATAGAGAAATTGAGTTCTCCTGATAATACTGTGGAATTTACACTTACAAAAGAGTTACCTGAATATAGATATGGATTGCTAAAATATTATCCAGAACCGGAAGGTAAAAATATTCATATTAAGGAGCTTGTCTGGAAAAGTAATCATAAAAAAACAGTAATCTGGTTTCACAATGATAAGGAGAATTGGGTTTCAATCGATAATTTAACTTGGAATCCAGATAAAATTAAGTATTAAAATAGAATAGAAAACCCGGCCAAATGGTCGGGTTTTGTTTTTATAGCAGGTAAGCTTGTTTAGCGTTGTAATCACGGATAAGAGCAGCCATTACTTTGAGGATAGATTTTTTCTCCTCTTCGGGCAGTTGGTCAAGCTGTTTAAAATGTTTGATCAGTTCGGCATCCTCAATGGTTTGTTCTATTTTATTGGCCTTGTCGCCGTTTACCAAATTGGTCGGGTTTTGTTGTTTTATAGCACTAACTGTTTTAGTTTACCTTTAGTGATAAAGGCGTCGATCAGTGTTTTGACCACTCCTTTATCGTTGTCGTTCATTTTTTCAATGGCTTTAAACTGGTTCAGCAGTTCTTTGTCTGTCAACGAACTTTCGGCCAAATCATCAGAAGTTCCATTGGTCAGATACTCAGAAGAGACCCCGAGCGAATTGGCCAGCCTGGATAATATATCAGCGGCAGGCTGTGCGCCTTTCTTTTCATACCTTCCTATTTCGGTGTAATGTGGTCCCCACCAGTTTTGCAAGGCCGGTTTGGGACAACCTTTGTCCGTGCGTGCTTTATTTAATCGTTGTGCAAAGTAGATAAAACGGTCGAAGGTGTACCACTCATTTCGGTCGAAGCTGTGCCACTTTATTGTAGCATATAAGACTTTGTTGCGGTCCAAGTTGTGCCACTGGAATATTAAAAGGAATGATCTCTATCTTATCCCTGACAAATTAAATCAGGGGTATGGCCGTAAAACAGATAGACATCATGGAAGTTCGACAATTAATTCAGCTGAAAATCAGGGGGAGAAAGCAACCGGAGTTGTTCCTCAATATTAACTATTCACCGTAATACGGCAAATTTCTATGTACACCAATTAGTTGCGATAGGGACAGATTACCCTGATTTGCTCAAATTGAGCGATCAGAAACTGAAAGAATTGTTTCTTTGAAGGACAACTTCTGAAAGTGATTTTTACGATGATATAGTACAATATTTTTCGTATCTTAAGCATCAAATGCTTCTTTCCGGGGGGCGGAATACTGTGGCACTATGCGAAGCAATGCCTTAACTCACATATATCCACTACTCCAAGTTGTAGAATACCGTCTAAAATTCTCCGCCCTGCTTGCCGGTTTAGCGATGTACCCGGCAAACATCTTTTTCAACCTTTGTGCCGGAACTGAAACCTGTTTTCAGACAGCCTTCAATTTTTTGAGTGAACGCCCAGAACAAATCTGTAATCTGCGATTTGGTCAGCCACAAAGTTCCGTTTATTAGTTGTGTTTTAATAGTCGGTACGCAATCTATTTCCTGCTCGATCGTGATATATTGTCCGGTTTTCATAGTTGATCGTTTTCAGGTGAGTTATAACCGATAGGTCGCCGGGGTTTATTATCTTCTTCTTTTTTGGCAGCGAGTTCTGTCAACGCCTGATAAATATCGTTGAATTGCATATTGGTATCAATCATAAAAGTATCGAGTTTCTGATTGAGTTCCGCATAACCCAATGCATACTGGCGCAAGGCGATAAACGCCCGAACAATTTTGATGTTTATCTCGA
>JBBSDG010000241.1:0-6822 GCA_038249635.1 Bacteroidales bacterium
CTGGTGTTTTGCTACGCACATGCCCGCGCTGTTTACCTTCGTCTACATCTGTTGTGAAATTTCTATTAGGCCGGTCCCTAAACCCTGAAAATCACCGTAAAAAGCTAAACCGTTGTTCCGCAATGTTGCCATAAGAGGAAATTCTCTTAGAAGGAACCGGCATTATAAAAATGCGCCTGCGTTTCTTAGCCGGAGGTATGTGCGAAAGGATTGTGCGTAGCAATACACAGCAAGGCAAAATGTCAGGATTTGTTGTACTCTTTCATGCCTTGTATTGCGAGGAGATACCTCTGGCTTAGAACCGCCAGCATTGTTATAAAGCCTTGATCTTTTGGTACTTTTCCATCAAGGGAAAAGGACGAAAAAATAAATACTAATTCAATTTCCGAATTAATTCATCAATCTATTCAAATTATTTTAACAAATTATATATTTAATGAGGCATTAACTTTTCCAGCACATCAAAATGTTAAGTAGCCTCTAAATGGTTGAAAAAATAATTTTATCAGAATCAAATAAGAATTCATATCTTTGCAGCGCAAAAAGTCATAAACATGAACTTCACTCAATTACATCACCATCATTTTCATGCCAGCAATCAGGCCGGAAGGAAGTGATATTTGTAATCTGAAAATATTTCGAAACCCGTCTGAGCAAACAGCCGGGTTTTTTTTATACCTCCCCGAAAGTTCGCTCAGCACTTAAAAACAAAAGCATGAGTAAACTAAAAATTGCCATTCAAAAATCAGGTCGCCTCAGCGAAAAATCGCTCGAACTTCTCAAGGAATGCGGCATCAAGCTTTCCAACGGCGACCGTAAACTTAAAACGGAAGCGAAAAATTTCCCTATCGAAGTATTGTTTCTTCGCGACGACGATATTCCTCAATATGTGGAACAAGGCGTTGCAGATATTGGTATCCTGGGCGAAAACGAAGTCTGGGAAAAGAATAAGGATGTGCTTACCGTCGAAAAACTGGGGTTTGCCAACTGCAAGCTCTCATTAGCCATTCCGAGAGACGAAAAATATACCGGCCTGACTTATTTCAATAACAAAAAAATTGCCACCAGCTATCCCAAAATTTTGCAAAAGTTTTTCGATGAGAAAGAAATTAAGGTTGAAATTGAGGAAATCGGAGGAAGTGTCGAAATTGCCACCGGCATTGGCCTTGCAGATGCCATTTTTGATATTGTAAGCACCGGAAGCACACTTATGATGAATGGTCTTAAAGAAGCGGAAATAGTTTTTAAAAGTGAAGCGGTATTAATTTCAAACAAAAACCTTAACCCGGTAAAACAGGAGATTCTTGACAAACTGCTTTTCAGAATTAAAGCTGTAAGGAATTCATCAGAAAATAAATATATTTTGCTCAACGCCCCAAACAGTTCCATCGCACAGATTTCTTCCATTTTACCAGGCATGAAATCGCCAACTGTATTACCTCTAGCCGAGGAAGGCTGGAGCAGCATACACTCGGTGGTGAAAGAAGATGAATTCTGGGATATAATCGACCAGTTAAAAGCACTGGGAGCACAGGGAATCCTTGTTATACCGATTGAGAAGATGGTCCTCTGATCCCAAACCCCGACCTTAAGGTCGGGGTATTGAGCTAAGCAATGCCCAAACCCAGTCCATCAGGTCGGGGTATCCTCCAACCAAAAAATGAATACAATGCAGAAAATTCTAAATCCCGGCAAACAAGACTGGCCAAAACTTACGCAGCGACCTTTTGCTGAGCCGGTTGCTATAAATGATATTGTGAACACAATTTTTGCTGAAATTCAACGTGATGGTGATAAAGCAGCAAAAAAATACAGCCTGCTTTTCGACAAAGCATCGTTGGAATCATTTGCTGTAAATAAAAAAACAATAGACGAAGCTTCGGAAAAAATTCCCGAAGAACTGAAAGCAGCAATTCAACTTGCAAAGAGTAATATCGAAAAATTCCATGCTGCTCAAATCGAAACCAGCAAAGTGATAGAAACCACCAAAGGGGTTTCATGCTGGCGCGAAAGCCGGGGCATTGAAACTGTGGGAATATATATTCCGGGTGGAACAGCTCCATTGTTTTCAACGGTTCTGATGCTTGGCATACCGGCAAAACTGGCTGGCTGTAAAAATATTATCCTGTGTACACCGCCTTCAAAAGACGGTTCCATAAACCCGGTTATCCTTTATGTTGCAAACCTTGTGGGAATAACTTCAATTTTCAGTGTTGGCGGAATACAGGCCATAGCTGCTATGACTTTTGGAACGGAAAGTATCCCGAAGGCGGATAAGATTTTTGGTCCCGGAAACCAGTATGTAACCGCTGCCAAACAAACGGCCCAGCATTTCGGTGTTGCCATTGATATGCCGGCCGGTCCAAGTGAAGTGCTGATAATTGCCGACAGCACAAGTAATACGGCGTTTGTGGCTGCCGATCTTCTTTCACAAGCCGAGCATGGAACCGACAGCCAGGTGATTTTGCTTTCGGACGATGAATCAGTAATCGACAAAACGCTTTCGGAACTGGAACAACAGTTGTCTGCATTGTCAAGAAAGGAAATTGCAGAAAAAGCATTGGAAAACAGCAAAGCCATTCAACTGAAAAGTATAAGCGAATGTGTTGAATTCAGTAATATGTATGCTCCTGAACACCTGATCCTTGCTGTGAAAGATGCCCGGAACCTGATCCCCGGAATTTCAAAGGCAGGTTCGGTTTTCCTCGGAAATTACAGTTGCGAAAGTGCCGGTGATTATGCCAGCGGAACCAACCACACCTTGCCTACCAACGGCTATGCGCGAAGCTACAGTGGCGTTTCACTGGATAGTTTTGTGACAAAAATTACTTTCCAGGAACTTACAAAAGAGGGAATCCGAAATATTGGCCCTGCCATTGAACTAATGGCCGAAGCTGAGCACTTATTTGCGCATAAAAATGCGGTGACGCTGAGGTTGAAGGGATAAAGATGAAAAGGCTGGAAGTCGGAAGTCGGGAGACGGAAGACGGAAGACGGGAGACCGAAGTTGGAAGCCCGAAGTCGGGAGACTGAAGACCGAAGTTGAGAGTTTCAGGTTATAATCCTCTTACAACTTACCTCTTACAACTTATACCTTACACCAAACAACACCACTCCAAATGCAAAAAGAAGAAATCAATAAACTCGTTCGTAAAAATATCCTCAGCCTGAAACCTTATTCCAGCGCCCGGGATGAATTTTCAGGATCTGATGGCGTGTTCCTCGATGCCAATGAAAACCCGTTTGGCGAACTCAACCGCTATCCGGACCCACATCAGAAGGAATTAAAGAAGAAACTTAGTTTGATCAAATCTGTTCCGGTCTCAACTATTTTTGTGGGAAATGGAAGCGACGAAGTAATTGATCTGACCTTCCGCATTTTCTGCAATCCCGGTAAAGACAAGGCCCTCACTTTCACTCCTACTTACGGCATGTACGAAGTTTCGGCAGAAATCAACGAAGTGGAACTGATAAATATTCCACTTAATTCCAGCTTCCAGATTGATTTTAAAACCCTGGAAAACTACCTGGATGATGAAAACCTGAAACTGATTTTTATTTGCTCTCCAAACAATCCAACCGGAAACAGCCTCGAAAATATTGAAAAAGTACTGCAAAAGTTTAAAGGAATTGTAATTGTGGATGAGGCATATATTGATTTCAGCAATTCAGGTTCTTTTCTGACAAAGATTGATCAGTATCCAAACCTGATTATAATGCAGACCTTTAGCAAAGCCTGGGGATTGGCGGCCGCAAGAGTTGGAATGGCTTATTCAAACGATCTGATCATTTCGTTATACAACAAAATAAAACCACCCTACAATGTAAGCGAACTGAATCAAAAAGCTGCATTAAAAGTTTTGGAAGATAAAGCCGGTTTCGAAATAAGAAAATCCATTATCCTGGAGCAAAAAGCCTTGCTGGAGAACCAATTGTTGGCGATGCCTGTTGTACTTAAGATATATCCGTCTGACGCTAATTTCCTTCTGGTTGAAATGACGGATGCCAATCGGATTTACACCGAACTGGTCGATCGCAAAGTGATTACCAGGAACCGACACGGCCAGGTTAATAATTGTATCCGCATAACTGTTGGAAGTCCGGAGGAAAACCTGGCACTGATTGAGGCGCTGAAAAGGGTCGGAAGACCGGAGTCGGAAGACGGAAGTAAGAGGTAAGGTATAAGTTGTAAGTGGATGATAGTTCGAAACTCCGGTCTTCTGACTTCGGTCTTCCGACTTCCAGCCAAATCCTATTAAAGCAATTACACAGCACATACAAATTCTGTAAAATGAAGAAAGTACTATTTATCGACCGCGACGGCACCCTGGTGATTGAGCCTCCCATCGATTTTCAACTGGACAGCCTCGAAAAACTGGAGTTTTACCCAAGTGTTTTCCAGTACCTTTCGCGGATAGCAAAGGAACTCGATTACGAACTGGTTATGGTTACCAACCAGGATGGGCTTGGAACAGCATCTTTCCCGGAAGAAACTTTCTGGCCGGCTCAGAACAAAATCATACAGGCTTTTAAAAATGAGGGAATCGAATTTGCCGAGATTCTGATTGACAAATCGCTTCTGCACGAAAACCTTCCTACGCGCAAACCCGGCACAGGCATGATGACTCATTTTCTCAAAGGCGATTACAACCTGGCTGAATCATATGTAATCGGCGACAGACTGACCGATGTGCAACTGGCAAAAAATCTTGGATGCAAAGCCATTTACATGGGTTATGAAAAATGCGAAGATGAAATCCTGAAAACCTCAAGTTGGGAAGATATTTATCAAGTCCTTAAAAATGAACCCAGGAAAGCGAAAGTCATCCGAAAAACAGCAGAAACCAATATCGAAACAGAGATCAACCTGGATGGTTCCGGAAAAAGTTCAATTTCAACCGGTTTAGGTTTTTTCGACCATATGCTTGATCAAATTGCCAGGCACGGGAATATGGATTTAACGGTGAAAGTAGCGGGAGATCTTCATATTGATGAACACCACACCATCGAAGATGTTGCCATTACGTTAGGTGAAGCTATTTTGAAAGCTTTGGGAAGCAAAAAAGGCATTGAGCGATACGGCTTTTTATTACCTATGGATGATTGCCTGGCGCAAGTGGCAATTGATTTCGGAGGACGGCCCTGGTTTGTGTGGGATGCGAAATTCGAACGTGAAAAAGTCGGCGAAATGCCCACGGAAATGTTCCTGCATTTTTTTAAATCCTTCAGCGACAACGCTAAATGCAACCTGAATATCAAAGCCGAAGGCACGAACGAACATCATAAGATCGAAGCCATTTTTAAAGCATTTGCCAAAGCGATCCGCATGGCGGTAAGCAAAACGGGAAATTTTTCCATTCCAAGCACGAAAGGAACGCTATGATAACAATCATTAAATACAATGCAGGAAATATTAAATCGGTTGAAAATGCTTTACATAGGTTGGGCTATGAATGCATGGTTACTGATAATGAAGCGTTGATTAATGCCGCCGAAAAAGTAATCTTTCCGGGAGTTGGCGAAGCAAGTACCGCAATGCAGTATTTAAAAGAACACCACTTGGATGAATTGATAAAATCATTGAAACAACCGACTCTAGGAATCTGCCTGGGGCAGCAACTTATGTGCAGCTATTCCGAAGAAGGCGATACCACTTGCCTGTGTATTTTTGATGCAAAAGTTAAAAAATTCCCGCCTGAGGAGTTGGTTCCTCACATGGGATGGAACAATCTTATCGACCTAAAAGGGCCACTGCTAAAAGGAATTGGCGAGCATGACAATGTATATTTTGTTCACAGTTATTATGCCGAACTCAGTGAGGAATCCATTGCCACCTGCAATTACATACTTCCTTTCGGCGCCGCCATGCAGAAAGACAATTTTTATGCCACCCAGTTTCACCCCGAAAAATCGGCTAGCGTGGGCGAACAAATCCTTAAAAATTTCTTAGCCTTATGAGAATTATACCTGCAATAGATATTATCGGCGGCAAATGCGTGCGGCTCAGCAAAGGCGATTATTCTACTAAAATAATTTACAACGAAAACCCGCTCGAAGTAGCCAAAGAATTTGAAGCCAATGGAATTCAATACCTGCATCTGGTGGATCTCGACGGTGCCAAATCGAGCCACATTGTTAATTATAAAGTGCTGTACGAAATTGCTTCCAAAACCGGTCTGAAAGTTGACTTTGGTGGCGGATTAAAAAGCAACGAAGACCTTAAAATCGCATTCGAAAACGGCGCTTCACAAATTACCGGCGGAAGTATTGCCGTTAAAAATCCGGAACTTTTCATTGAATGGTTAAAAACATATGGCCCTTCAAAAATCATCCTCGGTGCTGACTGCATGGACCGGAAAATCGCAACCCACGGATGGCTGGAAAGCTCGGAACTGGATGTAGTTGATTTTATAAAGGATTTTGAAAGCAAAGGCATTGATTATGTGATTTGTACTGATATTTCGAAAGATGGAATGTTACTCGGTACTTCCAATGAATTATATGCTGAAATCATCGCCAAAACCAAAATAAAACTCATAGCCAGCGGTGGCGTTTCCTGTTTTGAGGATGTGGAAAAACTGGTTGAAATCGGCTGTGAGGGTGCCATTATCGGGAAAGCCATTTACGAGTACAAAATCACACTGAAAGACCTTAGGAAATTATGCTGAAAAAACGAATTATCCCATGCCTGGATATCCGTGACGGCAGAACTGTGAAGGGAATAAATTTTGTAGATATCCGTGATGCCGGCGATCCTATCGAGCTGGCAAAACGATATGTGCAGGAAGGCGCCGACGAACTGGTTTTCCTTGATATCACAGC
>JBBSDG010000242.1:0-6794 GCA_038249635.1 Bacteroidales bacterium
GAATAGCTGCCAGAACTGTTTCCTGAGAATAAACCAATCTTTGAGTTCCGGAACTAATCTTTTTAGTATCAAAAGTTTATTACTGTTTTGTGTTCTCTATTTTGCATTTATGCTACATGCAAAGCCTCAGGAACAGAAATACATTTTCGAAGGTATAACAAATGACAAAGGATTAACACATAATACAGTTTTCGATATTTGCCAGGACGGTAAAGGATTTATGTGGTTTGCAACCGACGGAGGTCTGAATCGTTTCGACGGACAAAACATCAAACAATATTACACGGAGGATAATATCCGCTCATTACCTTCAAATTCTATTCACAGTCTTATTTACACTTCGGACAATAAGCTTTTTATCGGAACTTTCAATGGATTGGCTTTATATCAACCAGAAACCGATGATTTTCAACGATTAACAGAGAATGGTAAAACCTTGGGCGAAATTATTGATTTGCAACAGGGAACCGGATCCGAATTGCTGATTTCGACCGACAACAATGGTGCATTTATTTATGATTACAAGCTAAACAAGTTCAATAACCTCAGTTTTCTGAAAGAGCATATTTTTGGAATGACCATAGATAAGGAAGGCTTCTACTGGGCATTTTCGAGGTTTACACTTTTTCGGTTCGATAAAAACAATAAAATAATTGCTGAATACCGGGTGAGTCCCGGTCTGTTCAATTCTGCCATTTCGCATATTAAAAGTGACAAAAAAGGTGTATTATGGATCGGCACTTTCGAAAAAGGGCTTTTTACATTTAATTTTCAAAACCGTAGTTTCAGCCCGTTTGTATCGTCGAACGGAGTTGAAATGTATTATATCCGGACCATTGAAGAAGGTGAAAATCCAAATGAATACTGGATCGGAACGGAAAAAGGACTTTATGTGCTGAACATTCAGACCGGATATTTTGAACATTACACGCAGTCGTTCGACGACAATCGCAAGACTATAAACGATAATGCCGTTTACAAAGTCTTCCGGAACAGGCAAAATGTATTTTTCGTCGGGACCTATTTTGGCGGAGTGAACATTGCCAAAACACGCCATATTGGATTCAACGCCATTTATCCTGATGATAAACCCGGTAATTTACATGGTAAAGCCTTAGGAACAATGGCAAAAGCTCCCGACGGAAATATCTGGATTGCCACCGAAGATGCAGGAATTGCTGTTTTCGACAAAAAGAATTTTACTTTCAAACATTTGCTGGCTAACGACAAAAATCCCAATACCATTTCAACCAATAATGTTCATGCGTTGCTAATGGATAAAACTGTTTGTTGGGCAGGTCACTTTATGGGTGGAATTTCGGAAATCAACATTCAAACAGGAAAAGCCAGGCGGTTTATGAGTGTCAATAATAATCCTTTTTCCCTGAGTAATAACTTCGTGTTTGCACTTTATTCCCTTTCGCCCGATTCTATTTTAGTCGGGACTATATCGGGAGTTGATTTGTTCGATAAAAAAACGGAGAAATTTACACGGTTCAGGGAAAATGAACTTAACGATTGCTTTGTGTATGATATTTTTACCGCTCCCGATGGAAAAGTCTGGATCTGCACTTATAACAAAGGTGTTTTTATCCTCGATAAAACCCGGCGCGGACTCATGATTCATTACCAGGCCGGCGATGGATCGGGTTTACCTGGAAATTCCATTATCAGCCATTATGTTGATTCGCGCAAGCAAATCTGGATTGGCACACGTGGTACCGGATTGTGCAGATTCGACACTAAAAATCAGAGTTTTAAGGTCTGTAATAGCCAGAAAATGCTCCTTAATAATGTGATTTACGGCATAGAGGAAGATAAAAACGGCATGTTATGGGTAAGCTCAAACAAAGGCATCAGCCGTCTGAATTTTACCGATTCCACCTCCATCCATTTCAATTACAAACACGGAATCGCCGGGAATCAATACAATTATAAATCGTCGTTCACGGACGATGACGGAGTGATGTATTTCGGCAGTGTAACGGGCCTTACATGGTTTCGGCCCGACGAAATAATTACACCACGGGAAACACCTGTTGTATATTTCACAAACCTGAAAATTTTCAACGAAGTAGTATTGCCCGTAAAAGGAAGCCTGCTTGAAAAGCAGATTGATTTCAGCGATAAAATTGTTTTGAAATACAACCAGAACTCCTTCACGCTGGAGTTTTCGAGTGTGAACTATTTCGAAGGTGATATTGCCTACCAGTATTATCTCGAAGATTTCGACCAGGGTTGGTCTCCGTTATCGGAGAAAATGCAAACAAATTATACAAATATTTCGCCGGGACGATACGTTTTTCATATTCGTGCAACCAACAAAATTGCTGATTCATTCGGCCCCGAGCGAATTCTGACTATTGTTATCATTCCTCCGTTCTGGGCTAAATGGGAAGCTTATTTACTCTATTTTATTTTACTGGCAATTTTTGTTTACCTGTTTTATCGCAATTATCAAAACAGGCATAAAGAAAAAGTGGCTTTAGCCATTGAGAAAATTGAAAAGGAAAATCTGAACCTGCTTCACCAGCATAAGATGAATTTTTTCACGTATATTTCGCATGAATTTAAAACACCGCTTAGTATCATCATTACTTCCGTCGAAATGCTTTTTCAACGGAACGGAACACAAACAGCTGAAATTAACGAAATTCAGCAATCGATCAAGCGGAGTGCAACCCGTCTTTTGGTGCTTGTAAATCAGCTTATGGAATTCCGTAAAATAGAAACCGATCATGCGGTGCTTAACTTAAGCAAAGGAAATGTGATAGATTTTGCGAATCAGATTATCAGCGTTTACAGGCCATTGCTAAGTGCGAAAGGCATTGACCTGAATGTGCAGATTAACTACATCGGAACTGAAGTATATTTCGATTTCGACAAACTGGAAAAAATTCTCACCAATTTATTGACAAATGCTGTAAAATATACACCGCAAGACGGCGCAATAGGATTTTGGATCAATGTTACATCCGAAAGCATCGAATTCTCTGTGAAGGACAGCGGAAAAGGCTTGAATGCCACCCAAAAAGAAAAAATCTTCGAAGTGTTTTACAGTGAGGACTTTTCGAACAATCTGGTTGAAAGCAGCGGAATCGGGTTGGCACTTACCGCCAGTTTGGTGAAACTGTTGAAAGGTGAAATAACGGTGGAAAGCGAACCGGGGAAAGGCTGTATGTTTATTGTAAAATTGCCGTTAACGGAAGGCAGCAATGATGCTCCGGTTTACGATAAACAGCTTACAGCATATGATATTCCGGATGTGAGTGATGCGTATGATACACCTGAAGCAGCCGGGGATCAATTGTTGGTTGCAAACAGGGAATTCAGCATTGTGATTGCTGAGGACAATAAGGATTTGCTCATGTTGCTTCATAAAAATTTCAGGAACAAATACCGCGTAAAATGTTTCGAAAACGGCAAGGAAGCATGGGATTATATTGCCGAAAAAATACCAGATGTGGTGATTACCGATATTATGATGCCAATAATGAGTGGCACTGAGCTTTGCAGCAAAATAAAAACCAATATTGACCTTTGCCATATTCCGGTTGTGATGCTTACAGCCAAAGCTACGCCTGAAGCCAAACTCGAAGGATTACAACTGGGAGCTGATATTTATATGTCCAAACCATTTTCGATGGAAGAACTGGATGTGAGAATAGGTAATATACTGAATACACGGCGCTTATTGAAAAAACGTTTGAAGGAGCTTGCAAAGTTTGAAGGTTTGGAGATTCCGGCAACCAATCACGAACAGGCATTTGTCGAAAAAATATTTGCATTGATTCATGAAAATATAGCCAACGATGCTCTTGATGTGCAATTCCTGGCCGACAAGCTGAACATTAGCCGCTCCAACCTGCACAACAAAATAAAGTCACTGGTGAAAATGAACACATCGGAGTTTATCAATACCGTAAGAATTAATAAAGCAAAAGAGTTGATTCAGTCAAGTGATTTTACGATCTCGGAAATATCATACAAAGTAGGATACAGCGATAATGCATATTTTTCAAAAACATTCAAAAAAATCACAGGAAAAACACCAGGCGAATTCAGAAAAGATCAGAGTAATAATGCTGACGTTTAAAATTAAGACTAATTATTTGAATTATTTACGGCCCCATATTCGTACTTTCAAATAAACTTGTTACGCAGTCATTGTCAGATGGCTACATCAAATAATATGTACTTCGAAAAAGGTCTTTGATGTTCAAATTAACTCCTGTTTTAAAAACATTATCATGGAATCCTTATACATCAAATCTGTTACCGATAGTATAAGAAAATCATCAAAATAGTGTTAATACTAATATTATTTGTACCTCATTTGTACCTCAAGTTTGTATAAGACTGATATTCATATATCATAACTTTTTGTATCGGAAAGTAATTAATATTCATAACTAATCACCCTTGGCTACGGATGTAAATACAAATCAAATTCAGAAATCAAGTATTCGGATAAGCCAATGTTGGTAGAGCGGTAGTTATGTTAAGTTCGTGATGAGAAAAAAAAATCCGACCTGACCGAAAGCAGGACGGATTTTGTTACTTAAAAGCATATATCAAGTCCCAAAACACAATTTCCTCTTTTTCAGTATAAAAGATAGTGTACTTCTGCGATTTTATGCCATCCTGACGTATCGCTGATCAATACGGATGGTGGCTGGGTATTTGGAATACTATGGTTTTACAATTCTGAAAGATATAAAAAGGATAACAGTAACATTATTCCCAACCAGATTCATTTACCCGGATAACCAACCAAATAAGCAATGCTCATCCCAAACCTGTTCGTCACTTTACTAGAAATCCAGTTATACTTTTCACTACCTGTATTTTGGGCAATTTGTAACAACTCATCCGGACTGTAAAGCCTGATAATTGAAATTATGCCATCCCAAATCGCACAAAAAGGGATTATCGGAATCAGGTAAGTAAAAATATACCTTGATAATCTGAATGGCATGAAGAACGGTGTGCACAACAGCAGCAGAACAGGATGTGCTATGATGATAAGCAAAATCATCCATAAACTTTTGTTGCCACCATCAAAAATTGCTATTCCCTCCCCTGCCTCAACTGCATTTTTCAGGACTTCAGTCGCCTTTTGCCTTTCGAAATGATGAAATCCGGAGAAAATGGTTCTGAAGCCTTTGATATCAGTAGGAACATCTGCAGCATCAACCGGAGTTTTAAAGCCGGAAATACCACCTTGAGTTTTTTCGCTCAGAAATTGGTACGTCAATTCGCTGGGGTACATATCAGAAACAACAATTTTAAGATCCTTATCGAAAGTATTCCTCAGATTTTCGTAAATCATTTCAACAGGCCCACCGCTTCCTGAACATAAATCCAGAATATGATTTGTTTTTGTCTTCGTAAGCGCGTCTTTTAAAACGGGCAATACCGGCTGGTAAAGTTTAAATACACGGAAAAGGAACCTCAGATAATCAGTCATGCTATCCCTGATAATTACAGGGAACCAGGGTTGATCCTCAAACTCAAAGCCACGGAATTTCATTTCAGTTGATTTTGAAGATAATGACTCAATTCGGTTGGATGGAACTCATGGGATCGCCAGGCAATATACATATCCGGACGAACAAGGTAACATCCTTCGCTCTTAATCCCAAAGGTTTCAAACAATACCTCTGTACCAGGTTCATCTGAAATATGCTTTACTGAAATAATAGTGTTGTATTCATCAATAATTTTTTGAAAAGATTCAGGCATTTCCTGCTTCCCGAAAACAACAAGGGAATACATCCGCAAATCCAATATATCGCAAAGTTTAATGGATTTACCACCTGTTTCAAACACCAGGAAGGGCAAACGCTCGCCGGGTGCAGGAGCATGAGCCGGAAAATTTACATTCGATAAACCTCTTGGTAAATTTTTTCCGTAACTGATACCAATTCCGGATATCCATATGAAAATACGGGTGCTTACTATACTGTTTTTTTTGAACCATTTTAATAAAAGTGGAAGGAATAAAGGCGCAAGCTGCAAACGTAAAATTCTTTTCAGCCGCGAATTTCCCGTCATAAAGGAATAGGCAAAATCGGTATGTCGGATTACGTGAAGAGCAACCGGCCGACGTTCTTCCTCATACGAATCCAGTAAATTGTCTGATGCTTTGTTATGGATAAAAAACGCCAGTTTCCACGCCAGATTATACGCATCCTGTATGCCTGTATTCATTCCCTGAGCGCCGACCGGACTATGAATATGAGCCGCATCGCCTACCAGGAAACATCGGATTTGCCTGTAGGTATGCGCACAGCGGGAGTGCGAACGGAATATCGAAAACCATTGAGGATTTTTTAGTTCTACCCCTGAATCTGAATTCCTGCCAAAGAAATCTTTTACTTCATCGAAACTTACTTCTTCTTTCCCTTGCAATACAGGTATAAATCCATCTACACGACGTCCTTTTCCGGCAAGCGGGAAAAATCCTGCAGTATATTTTTTGGAAAAAGCAAATAATATTTCCTTTGTTAATATAGGTATCCGGGCTTCACAATCAGTTATAAAGAGTAATGGTTTGTGCGTAATACCCGGAAATGGAATTTTCAGTTGTGTCCGCACAAGGCTTCCATTGCCGTCGGCACCAATCAAAAACTTTGAATTTACCACTTCAATACTTCCGTCGGGCTTTTTTACTTCGGAGATGATAATTTCATTCTGCAGAGTAAAAGCTACTAATTCAGTTTTGTTTTCAACTTTATGATTATGTTCTTTCAAAAATTCTTCGAGCAGATTTTCGGTATGCCACTGCTCCA
>JBBSDG010000243.1:0-6777 GCA_038249635.1 Bacteroidales bacterium
CGGGAATGTAAATTTGATCATAACCGGAGGACCACAAACAATGGCGATTGTATTTTCACCTACCGGCTTCATTCTGTCGAGAATAGTAGGCACGAAACCAACTTCGCCTTTCCAGTCGGGAGTTTCGCCTCCGGGATCAACCGTGGTAACCAGTTTCACATCAGGGCGGGCCTTCCACTCATCCAGTTCGTTTTTATAAACTAAATCGCTAACGGATTTGGCGCCATAAAGGATTGAAATATCTTTAAAGTTTTCCCTTTGGTCGAGGCACGACCAGATGACGCTGCGCATGGGGGGCAATGCAATACCACCGGCTATAAACAGAAGGTTTTTCCCTTTCCATTCGTTGATAGGAAAGATATTCCCATAAGGTCCGCGGAACCCAATGGTGTCGCCTTCGTTAAGGCTGGCAAGCTCCGAAGTTACCCTTCCAGCTTCACGGAAAGTGCATTCAATATATCCTTTCCGGGTATGCGGCGAAGCAACGCAAAAAGTAACTTCTCCTTCACCGAAAACGGAGTACTCGCCGAATTGTCCGGTATGGAAAGAGAAATTATTCCCTTCTTCTTCGTTGGTAAACTTCAACCTGAATGTTTTGACCATGGGTGCCTCCTCGGTGATCTTCTCGATCTCCATCAGGTAAGGCTGGTAAATATTTTCTTGGCTCATTGTGGTATTCTGGGTGTAATTATATTACTGGAGGTATTGTGGTTTCGGGTTCCGGGTTCCGGGTTCAAGGTTCCAGGTTTCGGGTTCCGGGTTTCGGGTTTCGGGTTCCGGGTTCCGGATTTCAGGTTCAAGGTTCAATTGCCTTCGGCGTTCAATGCTTCGCGTTCAATGCTCTGCTGTCAATTGCCTGCGGCGTTCAATGGTTTCAGTGTTTCAAAGTTTCAGGTTTCAAAGTTTCAAGTTTCAGCCCAACGACAATCGCATGACCATTTTTTCACTTTTCACTATTCACTATTCACTATTCACTCACGAAAGTACCGTCTCCCCGATCGCCGTCAGATGTTCCTTGATATTCATATCCACCGGGCAGGCACGTGAACAGCGACCGCAGCCTTCGCAGCCCACAACATGAAGCTGTTCGGGCATGTATGCAAACTTATGCATGATGCGTTGGCGCCAGCGCTGGCTTTGTACTTCCCTCGGGTTATGCCCTGAAGTATGCAATGTGAACAGCGAAAATCCACATGAATCCCAAAGGCGAAGACGAACTCCTTTTTTGGTATTCTGCTCATCCTGGAAATCGAAACAAGCGCAGGTAGGACAAACAAAAGCACATGCCCCGCAGCCTATACACCTGAGCGATTGCTCAAGCCATAATGCTGCATTGTTGAAAGAAGCCGTAGTTTTTTCAACTACCGAATTCACATCAAAAACAACCTTTACTTCTGCCAGAAATTTGCTTTTATCAATGTCAGCTTTTGCGTCTGCAAGAAGATCAGTGAAAATCGAGGCCAACTTTGCTCCTTTTTCAGTTAAAATTTCCACAAGAATTTCTTCCTTGCTGATGCCGGTGAATTGAAGATCACTTCCTGCTGTATTTCCGGGTCCTCCGCCAACAGAGGTACAAAAGCAATATTCATCAGCCGTAGGGCAGGAAAACGAAATGATGGTAGTCTTCTCTTTTTTCTTTAGGTAAAGCTCATCCTTTGGTGTTTCACCAAAAATAGCATCAAGCGATTTAAAACCGGATGCATCACAGGGCCTTACGCCAAAAAGAATGGTTTCTTTATAAGCCTCCGGATCAACCGGTGTTTGCTTTACATCTGCTTTGCCGAAAGTAAAATCAAGCACTTTTTCCACTTTTGGGAAAGCTGCTTTCTTGGCTGATTGTGTCGAGAGCAGTACATCCAATGCAACGGCATCAAGCGATTCGACAAGTTCTATCTCCACGACCTTGTCTTTTCGGACAGGCGCCAGCACAGGATATCCCTGCAAGCGGAACCTTTCAATAAGTTTCGGCAGATCGTTGTATTTCAGTATTTTAAGTTCTTTCTCCATGGGTCAGATAATGAAATTTTCCTTATCATCGGGTTTATAGGTGGATAGGGCATAAACGGCATCGGCTTTCATTCCTGCGGTTGCACCAAAAGTAGCCTGGATGGGCTGAATCAGTTGGTAAGTGAGCAGGTTAAGCGGAATATCCATAGGGCAGGCATTGGCACATTCGCCGCAGTTTACACAGCGTCCGGCCAGGTGCATGGCACGCATCAGGTGGTAATCGAGGTTGCCGAGTTCGTGGCTGGCAACCGGAATCCACTGGGGCTGATTTACATCGGTAGTGCAGCGGTGGCAATAGCACATAGGACAGGCAGCCCGGCACGCATAGCATTTTATGCATTTTTCAAATTCCTTGTTCCAAAATGCCCAGCGTTCCAATACAGTCATAGCTTCAAGCCGGGTGATCATTTCCTGCTCTTCGGATTTTATGCCTACATCGGTCGTTTCAAGATATGCTTCGATGGATGCGAAATCATTGAATTCAGTAAATGTTCCATCTGTATTTGGAAACAAAGCCAAAACTTCGCCATCCTTTATTTGAAACTCAGAAGCCAGTTGCATCATACTTCGTAAAGCAGACACATTAGCCAGAATTCCCAGTTTACCGAGTTTTTTTACTTCGTGTTTCAGGAGATAGCCAGCCAGGTTTTGAGTGCAGGAAGCATCGAAGATCAGTTTACCGGCCTGTTCTGGCGTTCGTGTAAAAGTTGCCCTTATGCGGTCGGCGGAGCCTTTTTCGTAACCGATAAAAACATCTATCGTTTTATCGCTGAGCAGTTGCGTTACTTTTTTAATCAGATCACTCATGGGTTGTGCCCTCCTCGTTAAATAAAGTGGAAACGGCAATTTTCTTATAGCTTTCGTTCGGGCCGAATTCCTTAATCTTTTTCACTGTATTATTCACAACATCGGCCCATTTGAAGCCTTCGGCTGCAGATACCCAACTGAACTGTATGCGATCGGTTTCTATCCCTGCAAAATTTAACAGGTTGCGGAAAACGATCCACCTCCTGCGTGCATGGAAATTTCCGGTGCTATAATGGCAGTCATTCGGGTGACAACCTGAAACGATAATTCCGTCGGCACCGTTCTCAAAAGCTTTCATCAGTATCATAAAGTCGATACGGCCGGTACACGGGAAACGGATGATTTTCACGTTGGCCGCATACTTGATGCGGCTTGTACCCGTGAGGTCGGCACCGGCATAGGTGCACCAGTTACATACAAATGCCACGATTTTTGGTTCAAATTCCTGCATTCTATTATGCTATTAATCGTTTAACAAAGCCATTACTTCGGTATAAACCTGCTGGTTCGAGTATCCGTGAATGTCGATTGCCTTGGTGCGGCAAAGGGCAACGCATGTTCCGCAGCCCTGGCAGAGTCCTTCATTTACCCTGGCCAGTGTTTTGATCACTTCACCATTACGGTTTTTGATTTCCTCGCGCTCAATAGCCTGGTATGGGCAAACACTCTGGCAAAGGAAGCAGCCAACGCACTGCGAATACACAGGCGGTGCCTGGCGGTTTACAACAGCAACCAGCGGATCGCGTGTTAACAAATCATTGCTGAACAGGGCGGCAACTTTTACGGCAGCACCCGATGCAGCGGCAACGGATTCAGGAATATCCTTGGGAGCCTGGCAGGCACCAGCGAGGAAAATTCCGGCAGTATTGGTTTCAACAGGTTTCAGTTTGGGATGTGCCTCGGCAAAGAATTTATAGGCATCGTACGAAACATGAACGGTCTGTGCCAGTTCTTCAGCTCCATGGTTGGCTACGCCGGCAGTTGCCAGCACAACCATATCAGCTTCAATTTCAACAGGAACACCACCCATAAGGGTATCGGCGCCTTTTACAATGAGTTTGCCATTCTTTTCGTAGATAGTCGAAACACGACCACGGACATAATGGGTTCCATCCTCAACAATGGTGCGACGAACAAATTCTTCGTACATCTTCCCTCCTGCCCTGATATCCATATAGAAAACGTATGGAGTGCCATCATGAACCTTGTGTTTATAAAGCATGGCATGTTTGGCCGTGTACATACAGCATATCTTGGAACAATATTCAATTCCCTTGGCAGGATCGCGTGACCCGGCACAAGCAACGAAAACAATCTTTTTAGGTATTTGTCCGTCTGATGGTCTGCGGATTTCTCCCTGGGTCGGTCCAGATGCAGAAGCCAGACGTTCGAACTGAAGACCGTCAATCACATCTTTGTATTTTCCGTAACCGTATTCGGGGAAGTAATCGGATTTCAGAACATCAAAGCCGGTGGCAAGAACAATAGCGCCAACGGCAACTTCTACAATTTCATCCTCCTGATCGAAACGAATGGCTTTGGTGGGGCATACAATTTCGCAGACCTTGCATTTGCCTTTAATATAATAGGTGCAATTCTCTCGATCGATAACCGGTTTATTAGGAACAGCCTGAGGGAAAGGCACATAAATAGCCGGGCGGAATCCTAAGCCACGTTCAAACTCGTTCGGAATTTTCTTCTGAGGACATTTGGTTGTACAAAGTCCGCAACCCGTGCAGTCATGCTCATCAATGCTCTTTGATTTCTTGCGGATCTTAACCGTAAAATTACCGATAAACCCATCCACACTTTCGACTTCGGAATACGTATGAAGGGTAATATTAGGATGCTGTGCAATTTCAACCATACGCGGTGTAAGAATACACTGCGAGCAGTCAAGCGTTGGGAAGGTTTCGGAAAGTTGCGACATATGTCCGCCTATCGATGGCAGTTTTTCGACCATGATCACTTTATGACCGCAATTGGCAATATCAAGAGCAGCCTGAATACCAGCTATTCCACCGCCAATTACAAGAGCCGTTTTAGTAACAGGAACTTTGATGGAATTAAGTGCTTTATTTTTTTTGACTTTCTCAACCATTACCCGGACCAGGTCCTGGGCTTTTTCAGTGGTAAGATCATCTTTGGGATGAACCCATGAGCAATGTTCGCGGATGTTCGACATCTCGCAAAGGAAGGGATTCAAACCAGCTTCGGCACAGGCTTTCCTGAAGGTAGGCTCATGCATACGCGGCGAACAGGCAGCAACAACCACACCATCCAGCTTATGCTCCTTGATGGCCTCTTTCAGTAAGGTTTGACCAGGATCGGAACACATATATTTATAATCGGTGGCAAACTCGACACCTTTGAGCTCACCAGTGATTTTGGCAACTTTCTCGCAATTGACTGTGGCTGAAATATTTTCACCGCAGTGACAAACAAAAACTCCTATCCGCGACATGGTTAAGCCTCCATTTTTTGAGTGTTTACAACTTTCTGAGATACTTCTGCAACAGGAACTTCCTTTACGGAGCGGTCCGGCAGATTTACTTCAGTCATATGACGGTTCAGTCCAAGCGTTTTAGCATCAATCCCGACGGCAAGTCCCAATACCTGCGAAATATACAAAACCGGGATATCAATTTTCTCATCGAGGAATTTATTGATTTCCGGGCGACGCATATCCAGGTTTGAATGGCACATCGGGCAGGCAACTACCACTACTTCAGCTTCGCGGTCATTCGCATCTTTCATTATATTTCCTGATAAGCGGGCAACAGTATCCGTGCGCGATACCGACATTCCGGCTCCGCAGCATTCAGTTTTAAAAGCCCAGTCGATGGCATTTCCACCGGCTTTTTTTACCAGCACATCCATACTTTGAGGATCTTCAACCCTATCAAATTTTAAAATTGAATGAGGACGAACCAGCAGACAGCCGTAATAGCAGGCAGTTTTGTAATCGAAAGGTTTAACTACTTTTTCTTCCAGCCGGTCAGCAATATATTTGTCGATAAACTGAATAATGTTGAGTATCTGTGTGGTGCCTTCGTATTTCAGATCAATAATTGAAGCAACTTTTGAAGATAATGATGGATCTTCCTCAAGTTCATGCTTCACGATCGAAAGCCGGTTGTAACAGGCTGCGCAGGGAACAACGATATCGGTGATGCCCTCTCTTTCGGCCAGAGCCATAATGCGGGCAGGCAGACTCAGCGACAGTTCCTTATTAAGGTTGTGCGCCGCTGTAGCTCCGCAACAATTCCAATCGGGAATTTCAACCAGTTCGATATCAAATACTTTGGCCAGGGCAGTAACCGATTCCTGGTATTCCTGGGCGCCGCCTTTCATGGAGCAACCCGGATAAAATCCTACTTTCATTGTTTACCCTCCTCTTTTCTGATCTGAACTTTATTGAAGATTGCCGATATTTTTTTCCTTCCTTTAATAATTTCAGGAATGGGATTCAGCTTTCCCTTGAAAAACATTTTAGGAGCGATAGCCACATCCTGCATCATAGCACCGGTGCGCATTTTATAATCCACAATCAGTCCCATTTCATAAAGCCGGCCTGTATAATTGATAGAATCAAGAAATGATTTATGGAATGAAATTATTTTTTTTGCCTGAGGATTTGTCTTTTTGGCTTTCACTGATTTTTGCCTCAGGTTATCCATTAGGGTTGGAATATCAATTTCCATCGGGCAGCGGGTAAGACACATTTCGCAGCTTACACAAAGCCATATGGACATGGATTTCAGGAGCTTATCGTAGTTTGCAGGCTCATCGGTCTGCAGCATTCGCATAACAAGGCTGGGCGTATAATCCATTTCGGTAGCTACCGGACAGCCGGCCGAGCACTTTCCGCACTGGTAGCATTTATTGATGATCACGCCGGTTTCCAACTGCATTTCGCCGCTGAGGGATAAAGGGTGACTTATTTCGTGTGAAGCGGACATA
>JBBSDG010000244.1:0-6762 GCA_038249635.1 Bacteroidales bacterium
CCCATGCCAACTTCCACAGGTTATACGTATATTATGTCGAATATCGGCAAACTTCAGAACCAGGGATTTGAAGCAATGGTAACGGCCAATATACTGAAAGGCGCCTTCAACTGGGATGCTACTATTAACTTTTCGGCCAACAGGAACAAGGTCCTCGAACTATACCAGGATCAGCCAATCAGTAATATTGGAAGAGCTGGAAGCAGTATTGCCGTAGGAGAGCCGGTTTCATTTTTTTACGGTTTCAATTCCCTGGGAGTAAATCCCACCGATGGCAACCTTATTTATGAAGACCTGAATAATGATGGTAAGATCACCGACACCGACCGTAAGAAAATCGGCAGTCCGCATCCTGACTTTTATGGTGGCATAGGCAGTTCATTGTCGTATAAGGATTTTAACCTGAATTTCCTGTTTTCATATTCTTACGGGAATGATATTTTTAACTCAACCCGTATCTATACCGAAACCGTTTCGCAGAGCAACCAGACAACGGCCATCCTCAGCCGCTGGCAGAAACCGGGCGATGTAACGGATGTTCCAAAAGCTTCGGTTTACAACCAGCGCACATCATCCCGCTTTGTTGAAGATGGCTCATTTATACGACTGAAAAACATACGGCTCAGCTATGAACTGCCTGCCAAACTGATTAACCGTGCCGACCTGACTCGTTTGCAACTGTTTATTGCCGGGAAAAACCTGCTTACCTTCACTCGCTATTCAGGGATGGATCCTGAAGTTAATTATAATGGATTGAATGCAATCGCTCTCGGCACTGACTTTTTCACCTGTCCGCAACCTAAAAGTTTATTATTCGGCTTATGCGCAAGATTTTAATAATCATCGTATTGTTAGCATCGGCCTGTGAGAGGAATCTGGATCTCAGGCCCAAAATGCAGGTTCCGGCAGAAGAGGCCTTCAGCAATAAGGAAAATGTGTATGCTGCCCTGATTGGATGCTATGACGGACTTCAACTACAGCATTACTATGGGCGCAATTTTATAATTGCCGGCGACATTGCTTCGGACAACACTGTGGCCGGCGGCACAAAGATTGAATATTATGATCTTGACAAAAACAGTCTGCTGGCCAATAATATACTGGTTGAGGGCATCTGGGCGGATATTTACCTTTCGGTGAACCGGGCAAACTACATGCTTTACAAGCTGGAAGATGTCACTTTCCTGACGGATTCTGAAAAGAAAGACTACCAGGGGCAACTTCGTTTTTTACGGGCACTCCACTATTTTAACCTGGTGCGCCTTTACGGAGGCGTTCCGCTTAAACTTTTACCCACTCTTACGGATTCTCCTCAAAATATTTTACCCCGCAGTTCTGTGGATGATGTTTATACACAGATTGTTGCCGACCTTGAGTTTGCGCGAAATAACATAGCGAATCGCAACTCCGTAAAGGCAAGTGCAATAGCGGCTACTGCATTGCTGGCAAGCGTTGAGCTTACTTTGGGAAATGCTTCAGCAGCACGGCAATATGCCAGCCTGGTTTTGGGCGAATTGCCTTTTCTTGACCCATCATACGAAGACCTTTTTGCAGCCGGCTCGCAGCCGGGCAGTGAAATTCTTTTTTATGTTCCATACAGCGCGACAGATAAAAACCGCCTTGCCGAGTATAACTATCCGAATACGCTGGGAGGAAGGCACGAAAATGCCCCTTCAGGGGAACTTGTGAGTGTTGACGTCCGTGATAAACGCAAACCACTTATTGCGTCGAATCATTCGGGAAAATATTATTCAACCAAGTATTCCGACCTCACCACCGGCAGCGACAGGGTGATTGTGCTGCGTACTGCCGAGATGTATTTGATCCGTGCTGAAGCCAACTACCAGATCGATTCCGTGGGAAACCGCCTGCAAATACTAGCCGATATCAATATCATCCGGAACCGCGCCGGCCTGCAACCCATTGAGGCGGGATCAGTTACTCCGCTACGGAATATGATCGAACGTGAAAAACAGATCGAATTTGCTTTCGAAGGCAAACGCTGGTTCGACCTTATCCGCACCAAAAGGGCAATTGATCTGGTTCCAACAGTTACTCAACCTTACCAGATGCTTTTCCCTATTCCGCTGAGTGAAATTCTTGCGAATCCCAAAATCGGGGTTAAAGGGCAGAATGATGGGTATTAAAAGACTGTCATAATTTTACACCATAGATTGCAGAATATTTATGAAAACAATTTAATTAATACAGATAATGAAACTAACCACTACCATTCTTATCAGTCTTACGCTTTGCACCCGTGTTTTAGCACAGCAATTTACCACTCCCCTTGAGAAAAACAACTACCAGAAAGTTACCTCCTACGATGAGTTGACCGCATATGTAAATCAATTGGATGAGAGTTCCGATTTGTTGAAAGTCGAAATTATCGGCCAGACTGTTCAGAAAAGAAATTTGTATGCACTTAAATTTTCTTCCTCAGAATTCGGAAAGGATAAGTCAAAAATAAAAGTGCTTTTCCATGCGCAGCAACATGGTAATGAACAATCAGGAAAAGAAGGCGCATTGCTACTCACACAAGCCCTGCTTAAACCCGAAAACAGATATTTACTGGATAAAATTGATTTTGCAATAGTTCCGCAGATGAATCCCGATGGTTCGGAGAAAAATCAGAGGCGTAACGGCAACAGCATGGATATGAATCGCAATCATCTCATCCTCAGCGAACCTGAAACCCAAGCTTTACACAAGTTTTTCGATACTTATTTATTTGAAGTAACCATGGATATTCACGAGTATTCGCCCTATGGAGGGGAATGGGAAAAATACGGATACCGGAAAAATGCCGATGTAACGCTTGGAGTCACTACCAATCCGAATATTCCGGGAAAGATCAGGGATTTTTCGAACAAAGAAGTTTTTCCCTTCTGGTCGAAATATCTGACTGACTATAAATTCAGCACTTCTGTTTATGCTCCGGGTGGACCGCCTGAACTGGATTACATACGCCACAGCACTTTCGATATCAACGATGGCAGGCAAAGTTTCGGCATACAGAATACGCTTTCATTTATTCAGGAAGGGCTTAACGGAACGGATAACTTTGTTGAAAATATTAAGCATCGCGCCGAAGGACAAATGACTGGTATGCGAGGATTGCTGGAATTTGTTTACTCCCTGAAAGATGATATAAAAAAGATGGTGACGGCAGAAAGGGAGAGTCTCGTTTCCGGCAAAGCAAATCAGATGGTTTCGATACAATCGGAACATGTCGCCAACGGGCAAAAACTGACCTTAACACTATTTTCGTATTATTCCAAAACCGACACAACGGTGATTGTAAACGATTATCGCCCGGTAGTTAAATCGATGACGGATGTTCAGAAACCTGCCGGTTACATGGTTCCAAAACTAAATAAGGAACTTGTGGAATGGGCCGGCAGACAGGCGCTTACCACTACGGATTTTAAAAAACTTAAAAGCCAGAAAATTGAGCAGTACACCATAGCCAGAATTGATTCAATTGATTTTGAACGTGAAATAATTATCAACCCGGTAGTTGAAGCAAAGGAATTTAAAGGTAAAATAAATCCTTCTGATTATATCTATATTTCCACTGCACAACTGAAAGGCAACCTGATCGTTCTGGCACTAGAACCAAAATCGGAACTCGGACTCGTGACCTATAAACAATTTGAGAATTTGCTGAAAGTGGGGAAAACGTTTCCGGTGCTGAGAGTTGTGAAAAAGTGAACTTATTTACGATTTACGAATCGTCAAGTGTTACAAATTTTCCTTTAATAACTCAATCGTAAATCCCCAATCTTGCCTTGTAAATCGTACCTTCGAAAATGCATATAACACCTTCAAAATAATATCAAATTACTGAATAATTAATAATATTTGAATTGCCGTAGTACAGACACAGCATGCTGTGTCTCTACGGCAATTCAAATCGCCAAAACCTAATCCCAATGCGCATCGACCGAATTGAACTCCGCCACACCAAAATGATCCTGGTAACTCCGTTTGTAACTTCAATGGGTACCGAATATGATGAACAGCACATTATGGTGCGTGTTGATGCCGAGGGCGTTACCGGCTGGGGCGAGTGCGTAGCCGAAGAAACTCCGTTTTATTCGTACGAAACGGTACCAACTGCCTGGCATATTCTCAACGATTTCCTTATTCCGGCCATACTTGGGAAAGATCTTTCGAGCGTGGAGGAAGCCATTGCAAGTTATTCAAAAGTGCGTGGACATATGATGGCTAAAGCAGGTTTGGAGGCAGCTTTGTATGATGCTTTTGCAAAATCAAAGGGGATTTCTTTATCGAAAATGCTGGGTGGAACGCAGGAAAATATTAAAGTGGGAGTAAGTCTGGGAATCAGTGACACGGTTCCTGATTTGCTTCATGTGATGGAAAAGCATATGAAAGAAGGCTATCAGCGCATTAAAATTAAAATAGCTCCCGGGCGCGACCTGCAATTCATCGAGGCTCTTCGCCGCGAATATCCTGACATGCTGTTGCAGGTGGATGCCAATTCGGCATATACGCTCGAACATCTTCCTGTTTTCAAAAAAATGGATCAGTACAATCTTTCGCTTATTGAGCAGCCACTGGGTTATGATGATATTTTCGACCATGCCAAACTGCAGCGCGAAATCAAAACAGATCTCTGCCTCGACGAAAGCATTCATTCCCTTGGCGATACACGGGCAGCCATCGAAATGGGAAGTTGCCGCATTATAAACATTAAGCCCGGCCGCGTTGGTGGTTATACCGAATCGATAAAAATTCACGATTATTGCGCGTCAAAAAATATTCCGGTGTGGCATGGAGGAATGCTCGAATCCGGAATTGGCCGTGCAGGAAATGTTGCCCTTGCTTCGTTGCCTAATTTCACGCTGCCAAGCGATCTTTCACCAAACAAAAAATATTACACGGAAGATATTGTGGAACCACTGTTTTCACTAAATTCCGATGGCACCATAACCGTTCCCACCGGACCAGGGATTGGCGTGGAAGTAAATATGAAGGCGCTTGAAAAATATACGGTGAGGAAGTGTGAGCAGAAGGCGTAAAAACAGGTTTTGCAAAATACCAACTTTTCTTATTCGTCAGGGAAATGCCGAATTGCATTCAATCAGCTGATTTACTCCACAAAGCATATATTGGTTGTGTTTATGTTTCCCCGTCAGGGGATAAATTTCAATAGAAAAATCATTCCGGATATTTGTTTCCCCGGAGGGGATAAACCGGTACAGATAATTGTTCATGTCCTACGGACAAAATTGCGGGCATTTGTCTTTTTCTATTGTGATGTATGCCCTACGGGCAAAAAAGGGCACAAAAAAGAATGTATATCTACGCGCTCAATAGAGAAATATTTTAACCAATATTCTATTTTTTCTGCGTATTGCTAATAAACACCTGCAAACTCTCATTCACCAGTTTCAGTACATCGCCCATTTTTATCAGGTCGGAAATTGCAGAAATATCGCGTGGCGTGTGGTAATCATCGTGAAGGCCAGTGTTGTATGTCATTACGGGGATATTTTTTGCAGTAAAAGATGCATAGTCACTGCCTGAATGGCCGGTTACATCCCATAAATCAAGGTTAAAAGGATGATCAAGCGTTAAATTACTTTTGCGGGCAAGCTCGCGCAGATTTTCATCCGAAGTTCGGGTGCCGATACTAAGTTTTCGTTGTGTCGAATCAGAAGTTTCGCTTCGTGAAATCATATCCATATTGATATAGAGTTTCACCTTTTCAGGCGATGAAAGAGTTCCGGCAAAATACTCACTGCCAATCAATCCCTTTTCTTCGGCTGTCCAGGAAGCAAAAACAACATTGCAAGGCGGAATTGTTTTGCTTTCGGTCCACTTTTCGGCAAGTGCTAATAGCCCGGCAGTACCGGATGCATTGTCGTCGGAACCGTAATAAATAACTTCCCCCCGTTTACCCAGATGATCATAATGTGCGCCTAAAATAACTGTTCGCATGGTATCCTTACCCGGAATTTTTCCAATAACGTTATGAACCAACAGAGTATCTATGATTGGCTTTGCTTTCAGGGTAATGATATTTTTTATACCAACAGAATTAAATTTCATTTGTTTCGCAATTTGCGCTTCAGTTTTCCTGAAATCAATACCAATAAGCATTGCCAACCTTTCACTGCTGTTTTTTTTAAGCCTGAAACAGCTTGCGGATTTTTCTTTTTTCAGATTTGCCGGAAGTATATATTCAGCCACAACATATTCCTGATTTACAACCGGAGCAACATTTTTGCGTTCCTGATTAACGGATTCAGGAGCGAGGTAAGATTTACTTATCGTCAAAACTGCTATCGCGCCTTGCTTTACTGCTTCCTGGCATTTTTTTTCGAGGTCGAAATCATCATTCTCAGCCTTAGTTTTAAATTTCTTCCATGCGATACTTGTGCTGTCATGCTGCCCGGGATATCCTTCCATAATCAGTACAATCCTACCTTTTGCATCGATTCCGGCATAATCATTATAGCCAATTTCAGGAGCAACAATGCCATAACCGGCAAATACCGGGGCTGCCGCAGCTGATACTTGCTGAGTAACATTGGAAACCTTAAAGTCGGAGTGTATCAAAAAATGAAGTTGAGCCTTTGGGCTATTGGGTTGCGTAACGTCAATATATGATTCTTCGGTTGTACACCTTAACAGTTCAAACGACTGGTAATAATCTGATAAAGCAATGATTGCGTCGCCAGCCCGGTTGAATGGTTTCAAACCCATATGCTGCATCATCGAAGCAATATATTC
>JBBSDG010000245.1:0-6752 GCA_038249635.1 Bacteroidales bacterium
ATGAAAAAATTTGCGTAAATAATAGCCGGTTGTGGTCGCATTACTTGCCCCAATTTTATCCGATCCTGTAGCTGTATTAATGATCTTATTCTGGTAGGTGGCGCCATGATACATGATATCGGAATAGAATCGTGGATCACGTTTATCGTAAGGCAAATTCACATCATATCCTTTGGCTGCTGCCTGTGGATCGTAGATCGGGTAACCAAAACCGTCGTTGCCAATAAATTCATATTCATCAACCTGCTCCTGAATCGGTTGAAGGCGTGCTGCACCACCATAAGATGGTGGTATATGGTCACCTTGCCATGATTCAGCCTTATTATTCGACATGATTAAGATCCACTCATTTTGAATAGCCGCTGCATCAATATAAATTTGTTTAATTCTTGCATATACCTTGTTATTGCTCTCTGCCTGGAAATCGTTGCTCTTTCCGGTATAGAGTTTATAACGCGGTGCACCGTTATTTTGCAGATCCAATACCGCTTTTGCAGCATCAGCAGCCAATTTCCATTTGTTTTTATCATAGGTACCATAGGTTGACTGACCAACACGATTATCAGTGCCTGGTAATTTCCCACCATTGTACATCGGACTGGCATTCATATAAAGAACGATCGCTTTTAAAGTCATGGCTGCACCTTTATCCACTCTGCCATATTCACCATCGACATGGCGGACAGGTAATTCTTTAATGGCAAATTCAAGATCGACTAACAATTTCTTAAGCACTTCCGGCCATGGCTGACGGACAAATTTTACATCGCCAGTTAAATCAACTACATAATCCATATAGGCGATATCGCCATAGTAACGTGCTGCCAGGTAATGAAAGTAGGCACGCATGAAATGGGCTTCAGCAATACGATTTTTCAGGTCACCTGCCTGAAGTGGGTTGTCGGGCGATTTGTATTTTTCGACACCAGCAAGAAACACATTTGATTTACGAATTGAGCCGTATAAATCATTCCAATATATTCCATTTGCTCCACCTGGCATTCCAATCGATGGACCGAAACTTCCAAAGTTAAACTGGTCGGGAATGGCACCTTCTACTTTAGTCCCTTTACATTCATCCGTAATACCGGATAATGAGAAATGGTTGAGTACAACAATTCCACGATCGCGATCGCGCATTTCGCGGTACAGTTTATTAGCCAGACCATTTACCTTATCCCAATTTGCGAAGGCAATATCTTCAGTGATTTGATTATCAGGTTGTCTGTCGAGAAACTTATCGCACGATGCAAATAGAAGTACAAAGCTGATAAGACTTGTTAATATAAAATAGTTTCTGTTTTTCATTTGTTTATTCAATTAAAATGTTACATCAACACCCAAACTTATAACCCGTTGAATGGGATACCAGTCACCACCCGTATTCGTTTCAGGGTCAACATCGTATTTCTTTAATTTATCCCATGTTAAAAGGTTAAGTCCCTGAACATAAAGGCGGGTTTTTGTAAAACCAATTGTTCTCAGAATGCGTTCAGGTATCGAATAGCCGATTTCCATGCTTTTCAACCTAAGGTAAGAGGCATCAGCAAGAAATAGGGAGCTGTTTGAGTTTTTGTTATTTGGATATGGGCCGTAATGTAATGCAGGGTAAGTCGCAGTTGCTGCTGTTGCAGGTGTCCAACGATCTAAATGCAAATTTTTTACTCTTCCAATAATATCCTGGCCATATGTTGGAAAGTCCCATGCAGCAGCATCTGTTAGCTGAACACTGCAAAGTGTGGCTCCCTGTAATAATAAACTCATATCAAACCCTTTGTATTCGAAACCCATTGGGATACCAAACTGGATTTCAGGATTACGTGGATTACCAGAGGCAATTCTGTCTTCTTGGTCTGTGATTTTGCCATCGGCATTTTGATCCTTGTATACGACATCACCGGGAATTAATTTACCCCATGGCTGAAACAGGGCTATATTTAACTGGTCAGCTTCGGCCTGGTCTTTTACAAAGTGATCAAACTGATAAAGAAATTGTTCGCCGATTCGTTTGCCTGTACGGGCTGCATATGGAACTGCAATGCCATTAGGTGCAATACGATCAACTTCATTCATGAACATGATTTTATTGCGTGCGAACGAAAAGTTAGGGCGGAAGTAATACCTGAAATCGTTTCCGATTTTATCGCTCCATCCAATCTCAAGGTCAATTCCTTTATTATCAACTATCCCGAGGTTTAACTGTGGAGAATTTTGTCCTACAATCGCAGAAAGGTTTTTTGATCCGTTCGATCCTGGTTGAGTGAGGATATCGTAACGATGTTCAAAGAAAAGGTCGGCAGTAATACTCAACCTATTCTTAAGAAACCTGGTTTCGAGACCTAAATTCATTTTCCTTGCTTTCTCCCAGGTTAACAAAGGATTTGCAAGATTACCTTCATATACATTTGCCGGAACGCCTGAATTCAGATCCGTTCCAAAATTGTAATTATCGCCGTTTACAGAGAAGAATTGCAGGTATCCGAATCTTGAACCGGGAAGAAGATCACTACCAACAAGCCCGTAAGATCCTCTTAATTTCAGGTAATTAATAAATGTATTATCTTTCAGAAAGGATTCGTTACTGGCAACCCATCCTAAAGCCACAGCAGGAAAGAGCCCGTAACGGCGCCCTTTGGCAAAGTTTTCTGAACCATTATAAGCGGCATTTACTTCAAACAGATACTTTTCGGCGTAGTTATAGGTTCCGCGGACTGCAGTACCCTGAGTCGCAAACGGAACATCGTTTTGATAAACACGTTTTGACTGCCGTGCCAATAAAAGTCCTGACACATTGTGAAGCCCGAATGACCTGGTATAATTGAAAGATGCCTGAACATCATTTTTACGTTGTGGGGGAGGTGTTGAAGCGTTATAACCATTGTTCATCGAATTATTATCGGTACGCCGCGGCGATACATAAGCGCCCATATAGCGACCCCCATTCATAAATACATCAACACCGTCTTTAGGGTAGAAGGTAGCGTATCCGCCATATTCGCGGTAACCTTCACTTTCATGAGGAATTGTTCTGTCAATCGTGTTACCTGCCTGAATGTCGTATGAAAACTGAAGATCAAAAACCAGTCCCTTGGTGATGAAGTCAAGTTTGTGTCCCATTGCAAAGGTTCCATCCATAAAGGTCTTATATTCATTTATAAAACCTGAATAGGCCAGTTCACCCAGCATATTATAGCGATACAATTGTGATCCGAAAAGTAAACCTTCAGGATGTTTTGCATTGTAATTTGCATTCAACGGATTATCATTATTTTCCAGTATTACCGGATAGATGGAAGGTTGCGTATTCGCAATCGTAATTATCCTTGATGCAGTAGTTCCCGGTGCAATTCTGTTCTGAATACGTCCGCCCAGGTTTAATTTAACATAGAAATCATCCGTGATGTTGATATCAATATTTGACCTGAAGTTGTACCTTTTGAAGACTGCATTGGTGTTATTTGGACCATCGTTTGTATGTTGATAGTTACCGTTTTGGTTCATATAACCAACTAAAAGAAAGTACTTCGTCGTATTGGTTCCACCCTGAATGTTCAGGCTGTAATCCTGTTGCATACTTGGTTTGAAAGCATAATCGAATAGATTGGTGTTGTATCCCAAACCATCGGAGTTATCGCCTTTGGCTTTTCTATAGTTGTCGATTTGCGTTTGTGTGAAAAGTGCCGAGGTGGTATTTGGGTTGTCGTTTAACCGGGCTTCGTTGTAAAGCGATGCATAATCAGCCGATCCCAGGTATTCAGGGAATTTGATAGGTGAAGAAATGCCTGAAGAAGCTTTAAAGGTTACATTGGCTTTTTCCATTACTTTCCCTCTTCGTGTGGTTACCAGAATAACGCCGTTTGCTCCTCTTACTCCATAAACAGCCGTTGCAGAAGCATCTTTAAGAATTGAGAGTGTTTCGACTTCATCCGAATTAAGATAGGAGAAATCACGTTCGATTCCATCGACGATTACGATAGGGCTTTGATTGTTATAGGTTGACATACCACGGACAAAAATCTGGCTTTGGTCAACTCCTGGTTCTCCACCCTTAAACTGATTCACCATCATACCCGACAACCGACCTGCCAAAGCATTCGATAAGTTTGTGGTTGGACTTTGCCTTAACTCTTTTGTTGTAATTGTTGTAATAGCTCCAACTACAGTGATTCTTTTTTGTTTGCCATATCCTACAACTACAACTTCATCAACGCCGTAAGCATCCTCTTCAAGAACAACTTTATAAACTGATTGGCTCCCAACATTAAATTCTTGAGGTTTCATCCCCAGGAACGAGAACACCAAAGTTTTGGCATCAAGCGGGGCATATAAACGAAAGTTTCCATCGTTATCAGTCGTGATCCCGGTTGTGGTACCTTTTACCAAAACAGTTGCGCCAGGTAAAGGTACACCCTTTGAATCGCGAACCGATCCTGTTAAAACTTTCTTCTGAGGTTGTTGCACAGCAGGTTCCCCCGCTTTCCGGATTACGACCTGTCGTTCGTAGACGTCGTATTCCACTTTTTCGCCTTTAAGCGCCTGATCCAATATCTCCTTGATTGTTGCATCCTTGGCTTCAACATTCACTTTTTTTGTGGCATTGAAATCTTCGCTGCGATAGAGAAAAACAAATTCGCTGTTTTGCTCGATATAACCGAACAGATCCTTGATCGTTGTATTATTAAGATTAACATTTAGTTTAGTTTTCTGCGAATAGCTATTTGCAGATAACGTGGTCATAAAACCGATTAATAACAGAATGGTCAATTTCATAATTTGCCACAATTTTTTTTGACTTTCCCTGTCAGGAAAGCCTGTAAGCCATTTTTTTTGCATAATTTTGAACTTTCTTAATTAATAAATACTGAATTGATTTGGTGTTTATTGTAGCCGGGAAATGTTCCACCATTTTCCGGTTTTTTTTCTATTTTAAAGTGTATTTATCTTCTTGATCTTGCTCGAATCTGGACAAAGAAACTTTCTCCAGGTATTCCATCACCTCCTTTCTCCCTTGTTTTAAATCGAGTTTACCGCTTATGCGCATTATCTTTTTATCCGGATCGGAAAAACCGATCGAAATATTATAGAACCGCTCTACCTTTTTGATAACACGGTTCAGATCAATGTCGTCGAAACTAATCAGCCCTTTGGTCCACAGGATATAATAATCAGGGTCAACGGTGTTGATTTTGTTGTCGTTTGTAGTTTTATTAAACGATGCCATTTGATTTGGCTTAAGCATTACATCATGTTCGAAAAATAGCGTCCCTTTTCGGCGGATATTCACGGATCCTTCTTTTAAAACCGTTTGAATCAGATCATCTTCTTCATAAGCTGATACGTTAAACTGTGTACCCAATACGCGAATCTCCAAATCAGATGTTTTGACGATAAAAGGCTTTTCGGGATTTTTGGCGACTTCGAAAAATGCTTCGCCAAAGAGGAGCACTTCACGGGTTTTATTTTTAAATAGGGTTGGATAGTTCAGGCGACTTCCGGCATTTAGCCAAACTACTGTACTATCGGATAATACAATTTTTGATTGATTTCCATAAGGAATAATGATTTGATTTAGCTCATCAGCTAAATCTGTAGTCGGCTGAATGACAGAATCGTTGTTTAATATAATAACTCCGCTACTGCTGTAATCGACTGTCGAATTTGATTCTTTCAGGTTGACATTTTCGCCATTCGAGGTAATCAGCAACGGTCCATGTGCTGCAGACGGAATCTGAATATTTTGATTAACCTGTTGATTGAAAAGCGATTCTTTGTCTATATTGAGATAAACCAAAAGCCCTCCGAGTACAGTAAAAGTAATCGCGACCGCTGCGTATTTCATAAAGGTATGAATCAACGACTTCCGGTTATTTTGTTTTGATTTAATATTGACTCTTCGGATAATGCTTTTTGCAAGCTCCTTTTTTTCTGAAAAAGAAAGCCTTTCATTTGAGAATTTAAGCACTGTCAGTGATTCTTTTAACTCAAGAAGGTGATTTTTCTCATCGGGATGTTCAAGCAGGTACTGTTCCCAGTAGGTTTCAATGTCCGGGTTGGAATGGAATATCCATTTCAGGAAAGCCGGATTTTCGATTAATTTTTGGTCAGATTCAGTCATTTTTTCAGGGTTATATTCCTAAGAGGAACAAAAATGAAAAAAGGGACACTTTTTTAGAAAATTTATTTTGGGGGAAGATGTAAAGATTCGACAATTTGGCAATTCGACAATGAATGAATTCGCTTTGAAATTAGGTACGCCACTTGAATACGTGGTGGACTAATGGAAGCTTTAGCCGTTTACCTGATATTTAGCCCTACTGAAAAGGAGATGGTTTTCCTGACGTCAGGAAGATAATAATTAACCATATTCCCGACCCCAGATAAATGGTAGGACAAAAAAACCGTACAGGATCCTGCACGGTTTTTTTGTTACCAATAGATATCTTCCAATATTAAGCAAATGAAATATTCCGGAGTTCATTAGCATACTTTTTTAAACCGGACTCAATACGTTCAGTTACTTTACGGCTTGGTCTTTTAATGCCTGCAACATATTGCCTCATCAAGCTCTCATTAATCCCGGAAATTCGGGCTAAGCTGCTTTGATTGATCAACCCACTGTAACCTTCAATCATTGTAGGAATATCCTGAAAAACGTATTCGAAATCAAATGACTCATTCATCCATGCTTCCCTTTCTTCTTCATATAATCCTTCGATATGAAAGACAATACCAGCACTTAAATCGCGTTTTAG
>JBBSDG010000246.1:0-6708 GCA_038249635.1 Bacteroidales bacterium
ATAATTGTGGCTGCTGTTTGCCCTGAAATATAACCGGCGGAGCTGGCGCTGATGATCGCCGGGCTGTTTATTTCCGGAATCTGGTCATCGGTAACTGACACAGTCACTGTTACCGAAGCCTGACTTGCAGGAATGGTTACTGAAGCAGGAAATGTCCATTGCGATGCTTTATTGGTAGCCAGGTTCACTGTTAGCGCCTGCAGGTTTACAAAATCGCGGCTCACAGTGAGAATGGATGTCTGGCCTTCGGTGATGGAGGCTTTATCCAATTGAACTGTAATGGATGGTATTTCATCATCCAGAATCCGGATGGTATCAACGGCAACAGTGTATCCGGCTGCCTTCGATATGATTTTCACGTCCCTTGGACCATCCAGTAGAGTATTGTTAATCGCACTCAGGTTAAAAACAACCGATGAATTATTGCCCGGAATAATAACTGATGCAGGAATTGTAAGTTGCCCGGTTTTCGAAGCCGACAAATCAACATTTAGGGCGTTGGTAAAATCCCCGCTTCGTGAAAGCACACAACGCACCTGTTGTGCTGAATTTTCGAGGAGTGAACTGGTTTGGATATTCAGGAAAAGTACATTTACAATACTGATTGATCCTGCCGAAACAGCTTTATTATTGGCCAGGTTTACGGCATGTTCCACAAGCGAGGCAGAAGGAACTAATTCAACTTCAATCTTAGCACTTCCCGAGAATTTGACAATTTCCGGTATTTTAAATTTAATGCTTCTGTTCACTGTGCTTTTGGCTCCCAGGTCAATGGCATAATTACTATTTGGTTCCAGAACGAGTTTAAGTCCGGTTGCCGGAATCAGAGTAACACGTTCCACCCATCCACCGGCGGCGATAACATTGCCTGCATTTTCAACCTGCCAACTGATCAGCAGCGAATCGCCGGGAGTAACACTTGCAGTACCGGCCTGTATATTTTTCACCAGGATATCGGGAAGTGCTTTGAGCGCAACACTTAATGTGCCAGTAGCTTTAAGTGTGTTATTGTCCTTCGAAATTTCTGTTAATGAATTGTCATTATCCGTTTTGATAAATAAATAATAAGTTCCGGAATATTCATTTGGTAAGGAAACTACAATGGATTGGCTGTAACTGCTGTCCGGGGCAAGTTGACCCTGGTTTGGTTTGGTATTCAGTAATTTATCATCCCCGCTAAAGGTAGCATCGGACGAAATATAAACGGCATCGTTCCATTGAGTTGAGAAAGTACTTCCCAGGCCCACGTTCTTTACCTTAAAACTTACAGTAAAATTGCTGCCTGATTCTACCGTAGCCGGTGCAGCAATATTTGTAACAGTTAAATCAGGTAATTGCCTGATTTTAAATGTCTGTACGCTGCTTTCGGCGGTTGAGCAATCGTTGACAGACACAATTTTCCAACTGTAGGATTTCCCGAAACCCAGGTTGTATATTCTTGCGGTTGTAGCATTTATATTAGCCTGGTAAGGAGATGTTGGAACCGAAGCTCCTGTTTCCCAAAGAAAAAGATTGTAGTAGCTTGTATTGGGTGAAGGCTGCCAGTAAAGATCAAGTGTGGAGTTCTGGTTGTCGGCTGCTGTGGTTGGCACCATGCCGGTTACTTTAACAACCGGCTTGCAGAAAGCAGTAAGTATGACCGGGTTTGCATAATCTGGCACCAGGTCCGGCTTAAATTCAATTTTCTCCTTTATCTCATAGATTTTCTCCGAAAAGATATCATAATATTTAAAACTGATTGAATCCCCCGAAACGGCATCATTGAAAATCAATACCTTATAAATCAGATCACCAGTTGGTGGAAACAGTACCGAAGCAGTCTGGGCACCCCTGATTTCACCGTTTATATAGGCAATTAATGCTCCGCTCGGCAAAAATATGGTACCGACCTTTACACGGAAAGCCATTTCGGTACTCCGCTCAAACCGCTTTGCCAGGGCGCTGTTGCTCGGGATGGCAGGTAAGTACAAGGTTGCACTTACCGCTACCGGCAAAACCATCACTGCTAATAAAAGCAGGTTTCTTAGCCTGGTTTTCAAAATGCTCCTGATGGAGGAGAGAGATAGTATAGTTGCAACTGAAAAACATGAAAGGAGAAGTTTCACATTGCCGGAGTCTGTTTTTTTCATAATCAAATCGTTTTTTCAACCGTTACTATTTGCATGCAGCTTTTTGTATCAATCTATGTAATGCTTAAAAATCATCAGGCTCATCACATGATTTTATTCAGCTGATTTTATAAACTTTTTAATCTCGGTTCCGTTTTTTGTTTCAATTTTCAGGATATACATTCCGGGCGCGAGGCTTCGGGTATTGAGATGTTTTGTAATTCCGGGGGTATCGGTAGCAACCAATAAGCTTGTGCCAATGGAATTAAATACGGATACTCTGATGATCTCTGATCTTGCCGATATATCAAGATAATCAGTAACCGGGTTTGGATAAATTCTGACAGAAGTTTTTGCATCAGTTCTGAGACCGGTTGCGATCAAATGCAACTGAACCGGTTTGAAAGGTTCTCCAAATACCGCATCGGCTGCAAACACGTAATTCTCAGAAAGCGGCTTGTTGTTCACATTATCAGGTGACTTTACCTGGAATGTAATTTCACCGGCCGAATTTGAGAATATCGTGGTAAAAAATACATACCTGTTTAAATCGGGGATATAAATTGCTTCTGATACTCCCCGCGGAACACCTCCCATGTATGCGATAAGCAGATCACCTTTTTGCATATTGTTTTCGCCCAGTTCATTAACAAATTCACCTATCAGATTCGCCGAATATTCGAAATCCGCCGGGTGAATATTATACAATGCATACAAATCGCTTCGCAGAAATAGGGCTGGCGATACAGAAAGCGATTTCTGTTTAGCGCCTGCCGCATTGTACCGGATACTGCCGGCTATTTCGGCTTTCAGCATATACCCGTTCAGGACTTTCATCGAATCAAGATCCCCTACCCAACCAGAAGCAGGGTAATAAATTGCCGATGCGTCCTTGCTTTTCAGAAGTAAGCTCCCGGTTGGTAAAGTTGTTTTATCAAACGACGAATTGAGGGAACTGTTACCTTTCAGTAAATATCCTATGCGGTTCCAGCCAGTGGTAATAGGAATATAAGTCAGGGATGGATTTATAACCTTACCGGTAAGCGTCATGGTTTGAGCCGTAGCCTTTTTAAATTTCAGCATTTCGGACGAAGGAACCGAAACCAGGTCGCCAAACCAGCCGGTTCCGGTATAATAAACCGATGATGCGGTGGCCGATTTTACATAATCGAGGTTGGCAAGCGATAAGCCGGCAAATACGCTGGTGACAGATGTATTGGCAGGATCAATGCTCATTGAAATCCAGTTCCATCCGGCATTCAGCGTACGACTCATGCTCAAATCAGGCACATTTACTTTCACTTGGTAGATTGTCTTTGTTGTACCATCTTCAGCAGTAACCAAGTAAGAAACCGGCATCGTGAAATTGTGAGCTGTTGCGCTCTGTGGGCTGATGGTAGCTTTGTCAGATAGTGTAAATGCTGGCGATAATGACCGGATATCCGATCCATAAGGCATGTAGATAATTACTTGTAAAGTTGCCTGGTTAACGGTTATGGAATCAGCACCGGCGAGCGTTCCTTTTTTCAACTGCGACTGCTGACTAAGGATATCAACGTTTTTTATCGTGATAATCACGTAATTGACATCTGAATTGAGTAATCCATCGTTTACCAACAGAGAAATCGTGATAGTTGAATCCCGATAAACAGGTGGCGCGTTAAAAGTTGGTTTTGAAACTGTGCGCGATGATAGATTTACATTCGCCGGGGCGGTCCACAGATAGGTAATTGCATTTCCATCAGGATCAGATGATAAAGAACCATCCAGTGTTACTTTCACACCTTCATTTACGGTTTGATTTCCCCCGGCAAAAGCTACTGGTTTTTTATTCACCTGCAGGGAAGTAATTGAAACCGTGTCGGCGGGCGAATATGCTACGCCATCGAAAACTATGAGCCTGAACCTGTATTTTGTATCTGTATTTACCTGTGGGGCGATAAATGTGGGTGAGCTGCTCTTTGCATCAAAAAGAAGTATTCCATCCAGCGATGTCCATGAATATGAGATGGCTTCACCATCCGGATCATATGAAGATCTTCCATCGAGCGAAACGGTGCTGCCTTCGGGATAATTCCGGTCGGGACCAGCATTGGCAACAGGCGGTTTATTAACCTGTAGTACCGTTACAATTACACTGGATGGATCGGAGTTGGATGTTCCATCGTTAACCACTAAAGTAAAATTGTAATTGGTGTTCACGTTCACCTGGGGCGCAGTAAATTGCGGTTTCACCAAAGTGCTGTCGTTCAGCTTTATGCCAGGCGATGTCCATGAATATTTAAGCGGGTTATTATCATTATCATAAGATGAAGAGCCGTCGAGCGTAACCTGTAAGCCTTCATTTATCCTGATATTGGCTCCTGCCACAGCCACAGGGCGATAGCTGACCTGTGCAACCCGTTTCACTTTCCCGCTCAACAATGTAGAAAAGAATTCACCTTCGTTGGCAACAAAACTAACCAGGTTTACATTTGTCTGCTGGTTCAGCGCCAGAGTATTTTTTAGCCGGAATACCAGGTTACAGACAGCTCCATTGCTAATTCCTGTACCTGATGCTCCAACCACATTCAACGAACCGTTAGTCTTCACTGACTCCACTATCATTCCTGGTATAGCCGGATCAATCCGTACGAATTTCAAATAATTTGTATCGTAAGTAACGGTTCCATTAAAACTGAAAACTGCTTTTCCGGGAGGAAGTAAGGTTGTTGAGATCGGAACCCGGGTATCAACATCAAGAACGCCATCGGTATTTGTTACCGAAAATTGGTTGTGATAGATCAGGAATTCATTGCTGGTCTGTGCGGCGCCATGCGAATCAGTTGCCTTCACCCTTACTTTTCCGCCTGATTTGGCATAAAGGTTTCCCAAAGCATCTATACTCGCAAGGGCAGTGTCCGAAGATTCAAAAATGATAGGAGGGCTACCGTTAGTAACCGTAACTTTTTGAGTTGCACCCCAGTTCATAGTTCCTCCGTTGGGAGAAATAGTGAGGGTAGGCAGGCTGTAAATCTCAGCGTACTCATTAGTGGTTATTGCCAGGAGATTTTCGTTGAAAAGAGCGCTGTTAATATTCACGTAGTTCATTCCGCTGTTTACCGCCTTAAAGCCGATATAACATAAAACACCGGTTCCAGTAATCCCTGTGCTGGTTGCAAAAGAAATCCTTACCAGGTTTGGCGAGGCATTGTTCTGAACCGAAACCTGGAAATCACCCTGTACAGCACTCGATGCTATTCCCTGAATATTGCCATTGAATACAAGGTCAATACTCCCGGAGAATACCTTTGTACCCGGGGCAATCTGAATTTTTACCGGGACCAGGAAATTTTCACCCGGCCAGGCCGTACTATGGGCAATGCTCAGTTTAACCGCACGCACATCAATAACACCAGTGGTATAGTTTACATCTCCGCTACCGTCGGTAACATAAACTGCAGTAGTTCCGGGACCTTTTGCCCTCACTTTGCTCACGCCCGAAATTACAGCAACTGCAGTATCCAGAGTTTTATAAACATACGGAGCCTTTCCGCCCGAAACATTCATCTGAAGTTCATCACCAACAAACAATGTAGAATTGTCAGGATAAATATCCGGATACGAACGACTGGCGCAATTGACAAAAGCAGTTCTGAGTATCATAGCGGGAGATCCCTCATTCAGATAACTCTCCGATGCAATATTCTGAACGTAGGTATATCCCGCCCGAAGCGCCCTGAAACGGAGTTTAAACATATCGCCCGAACCCGAAAGCGGTGTAGTTCCTGCTCCGGCAATAATTATGGTTCCACTGGTTTTATTGTTCAAAACAGGAAGTCCCCATGTACCCAGAACAGTTCCGGCAGCATCAACACTCAACAACTCCACATAGTTGGCATTATAGGTTATTCCAAACCTGTAGCCGTAGATATTTTTCCCGGTAAGAACAGTATCTGCCTTGATTGCAATACTAAAAGTATCTTTCTCAGTTACATTTGTATTTGCAATGCTGAAGCCGATGGTCGTCTGTGCGGAAGCGTTACTGCAGATAAGTATCAGATAACACATTACCCAAAACGAGACCGCTGATATATTACTTTTAAATTTATTCATCTGTTAAAGTTTTATTTTAGTGTATGGTACTCTTCATTCATCTAAAATGCCTGTTATCAAATCGAAAAGAATGCCTGCGAAGGCTCATTTTTCATCGAAAGGCTTACTTTATCAGAAGTTTCTTTGAAAAGCCGGAATCACCGGTTCGCAGGTTCATGATATAAATTCCCTGCGCTGCTTTGCCTGATCCGGATATTGGAAATTCAAAGGAATGGAATCCGCTGTTTAGTCCTTTCAGGGTTTTTCTGAAAATCACCTTACCCGACTGGTCAACCAACTGAATATCTGCTTTTTGATCCGCTTCCTGTGTGTTGAACTTCACATACAGAGTCTGACCCGCAAAATAAATTTCCGTACCTGAACCTGCCTGTCGGAAATCTGTTGACAGCATTATCTCTCTGGTAGAAAAGGCAATGGAAACCGGTGTTTCGATGAGTGCATATTCATTTGCCAATGCTGATACCAGGCTTACGGTTGACTGATCGTAAGACGGATCAATAATTTC
>JBBSDG010000247.1:0-6705 GCA_038249635.1 Bacteroidales bacterium
GGACTTGCCCATCATGGACAACATATTGATATAAAACAAGATACAAAAATCAAAATAGTCCCTTCATGGAAAATATATTTTAACCGGACAATAGTGATTTGAAATCCAGAATTTGAATTTTTATGCTTACTTCTGTTTCTCAAAAACATAGGTAATAGTTCCCTTTTGTTCTTCGGAAGCCTCTTTCACTGGTGTAAATATCGTTTTGCGGGCAGTGTTTTCAGCCCTTTGCCTGAGTTGAATATCCTGTATGGTGGTGCCTTTGGTTCCGGTTCCTGCATAAATAACTTTGCCTTCCCTGCTTACTATAATTGTTACAACTATTTTTCCTTGTACAGGCTTATCGAAAGCAGGTTTTGGCAGGCTGATGTATCCGCGTCCGGCAAGCTCATACCAAACTCCGATGCCATTTCCGGCTTTGTCATCATATTGGGCTGATGCCGGAGGTTCGCCCGATTTAACTTTTTCTCCGGGCTTTGCGGCAGTTGCCTGGTTAACCGCGGTTAAAGTCCTCGTATTTTTAACGGCATCCGGTGTTTTATGGATTATAGTTCTCTCATCAGGCGTTTCAACTATTGCCTTCGGTTTAGCATTTGTGACGTTATTGGATTTATCTTTCTTCTTGTTATCAATAACAGCAATTTCTTTTTCCTTTACGGAGATCGTTTGCTCTTCAACTACCTCGCTTATTTGTGTTTTGGAATCAGGGCCTGGAGAGGGAGTTTCGGCCTGAATATCTCCCAGGCTATCAAAAATATAGTTATAGCTTATTTCAACGATTCCATCATCCTTTGGTATATCAGGAGTGTGCAGGGCAAGCAGAATCAGCGAAAACAGTATCAGAGCATGAAACAGAATTGTTCCTGCTATGGCTGCTATGCGCGATTTACGTTCTTTTTGCTCGTTGTTCGAAAGCATGGACTGGAATGGGGAATTTTGGTGTTAAATGTTGAATATTATTTGTTCAGCGTTCGTGGTTCAAATGTTTTTTGGCGTTCAGGGTTCAATGCTTCGTGTTCAAAGTTCAATGCTTCGTGTTCAAAGTTTGAAAAGGTAAAAATGAGTGGTACGGGGAGGAAAAGTTGTCATAAAATGACTATTATTAAGTTCTTCAAACTCTTCAAACCCTTCAAACCCGAAACTTTTTTATTTAAAGCATTAACGCCCTATTCCCCTGGCCTGGTAGCAAGTATAACCTTATGCCTGGTTTTCAAAAGCTTGTTCATCTGGGTTACAGCATCAATTACAGTTACAATTTTTTGCACCGGTACATTGTGATCAGCCTTTACTACAATTACTCCTTCTGTTTGCCCGATAAGTGATTGCGAGAGTGTCTGCTGTAAATTCAGATCGGTTACAGGTGTTTTATTTACAAAAAAACGGTTTGAATCGTCGATAAATACTGTTGTATTTTGTTTGGAAATGATCTGGTCGGAACCTGAAGGAAGTTGCAGCTTAATTGCATTCGGGCTTATGAATGTTGAGGTAACTAAAAAGAATATCAGCAGCAGGAACACAATGTTAACCACTGAAATCATGCCGAATTCGGTACTAATTTTATTTTGCGACTTAATAGCCATACATGGAATGTTTTATCCGCACTGTGTATCCAATTGATCTTTTATTTGGCTGATCCATGAAGCATATCCATAAATTCGGAGGCCCTGAATTGAAGCGAGTAAACAATTTTCTGAACTTTCGCTACCAGGATATTATAGCAGAAGTAGGCGATAATACCAACTATGAGGCCGGTTATGGTGCTCACCAATGCCTGGTAAATGCCGCCCGAAAGTAATTGTATATCTAGGTTGGTTCCTGCCGTTGACAGATCGAAGAAAGCTTTTGCCATGCCTGCCACTGTACCCAGGAATCCCAGCATTGGCGCACCTCCGGCCACTGTTGCCAGCAGTGCAATGTTCTTTTCGAGTTTAGCCACTTCGAGCGAGCCCACATTTTCGATGGCAGCATTTATATCACCCAAAGGCCGGTCGATCCGCTGCAATCCTTTTTCTATCATGCGGGCAAGGGGTGTATTATTGTTCTTGCACAGCGATAACGCCGAGTCCAACCGGCCAATATGCATGAAGTCGCGGATATTGTCCATGAATTCGGAATCTTCCTTCGACGCCCGGTCAATCATAATATACCTTTCGATAAAAATATAAATTCCTAAAACTGACAACAGTCCTATCGGAATCATAACCGGACCGCCTTTTAAAGCCAGATCCCAGAATGAAAGGCTGATCTGCACTGCTTTTATAGGTTGTGGAATGGCAATAAGTGTCTGTATTAAAGTACCGGACAAAACACCTTTGGCCTGCACAATCTGAAGTAATACTTCGTTTATCATAAAGAAAAAATTTCAAGATAAAGGTAATCCTGTTCACAGCACGTTGTAATTAAATTTTAAAGAAATTACAAACAGAATGTTGTTAACTGTAACTAAAAAAAATGGATATTAGTATTGGATGGATTTTAACAACCGGGAACCAGAAAGATTTCCTCTTTTGACTTTCGGCTCCAAATTGAAATCAATTAAACTGAGGCACGTGGTTTTGGTATGATTATAAGCCACAAACGAGCTACAATAGTAAATTTCTGCAAGTTGACGAAGCCATCATCCGTTTACACGTGGAAACTAAATTGCTTCCCGGGTTTTAACCCTGCTAAGCAAATTCCGCTTTCCTGTTTCAATCACAAAAGGAACCTTCTCTTCAGTAACATTACTGGTATCAAGTCCATAAGCCCTGATATCGGAAGTTGACATCCTGGTGAGCCAGCGATATACATCCATCACAAACTGCTCAAAAGCAGGGAAATCGAAATCGTAGTTTTGTATTCGCCTGATGATGATATAATGGAAATCAGCCGGAATATGATGCATCCTGAGCGATGGATAACCTGACTCAAGGTCAATTTCGTGATTTGCAACCAATTCCTGGAGTACATGTTTGAAAAACAGGTTTATCCGGGGCTGAACCTTAAATCCCAACCGGAATTCAACCCGCATCAATACGCCGGGAATAATTTTTTCCACTGAATATTCCATCGTATGTGGTTCATCCGTTATATGTACATGCAGGAACCAATAGGTATCAGCACGTTTTGGCTTTTTGTTACATATGGAATAGAGTATTTTGGTTTCGATATCGGTAGTAAAATCAGCATGTGTAATATACACAAGGTTGGTCGCAAATTTTTGTATGGATTCGTCCTTGCTGATGTCCCGGATGGTTTGAGCGTAATCCGCAATTTTAACAAATCGTGTAAACTGGTTTTTAATATTCCGGCCACGTTGCCAGGTGTACATCACAAAAGCTATCAATCCGGCTAATAATATAGTAAACCATCCTCCATGAATGAATTTTGCCAGGTTAGCCGCCAGGAAAGTGCCTTCGATGGTAAGATACGTAATTACAAACAAGGCAATTAACCAACTCTTTCTTTTTATTTTTGTGAGATAGAATACCATGAGCATGGTTGTCATAAGCATGGTGATGGTTATTGCCAGACCATAGGCGGCTTCCATATTGGAGGAAGTCTGAAACATAAGGATAACCACCACGCAGGCGGCATACAGAAACCAGTTGATGGACGAAATGTACATTTGCCCTTTGCGGGTGGTAGGATAACTCACACGCACTTTGGGCCAGAAATTCAATTGAATGGCTTCACTGATAATCGTGTATGATCCGCTTATTAATGCCTGGCTTGCTATAACAGCCGCAATGGTAGCAATTATAACGCCAACAAGCTGAAACCAGGAAGGCATGATGGCGAAAAAAGGATTCGGCAAAACTATTCCTTCCTTGTGCTGCATCAGTATCCAGGCTCCCTGGCCGAGGTAATTCAGAATCAGGCTTATTTTAACGAAAATCCAACTGATGCGTATGTTGGCAATTCCGCAATGTCCGAGATCGGAATATAAGGCTTCGGCACCTGTTGTGCATAGGAATACAGCTCCCAGCAACAAAAATCCATGGGGATAATGATACAGCAGGTGAACGGCGTAGTATGGATTAAATGCTTTCATTATAACCGGAAACTGAATCAATTGTATAAACCCAAGAACTGCCAGCATTCCGAACCAAATCATCATCATAGGACCAAATGATTTTCCAATGGCCGAAGTCCCAAACTGCTGTATCAGGAAAAGTGTGGTAACAATAATTAGGGCAATTGGTAAAACCTCGATATTCGGGAACTGTAGCTGAAGTCCTTCAACGGCCGAAACTATGGTGATGGAAGGTGTGATAATTCCATCGGCCAGTAAAGTGCTTCCGCCAACAATAGCCAGCACGAAAAGCCATTTTTTTCGCTTGCGCACCAAAGCGTACAATGCCATTATTCCACCTTCACCTCTGTTATCGGCGCGTAAGGTGATGAGTACATATTTTACGGTTGTTTGAAGCGTGAGTGTCCAGATAATACACGAAATGGCTCCAAGTATAAAATCGACCTCTATTGATCCCTGCGATGCGGATAAAATAGCTTTCATCACATACAATGGCGAAGTCCCGATATCACCAAAAACGATACCCATGGTGATTATCACCCCTGCCATCGACAAGGAATTATGCGCTAAAGAGGTGCTTTTTTTCATTAATTTATTTCACGAAAAAACGGAAGCAAATGATATACTGGTAAAGCCGGAATTAGTTCGAAAGGCTGTCAGTCGAATTCAAAGCGGGTTGAAGAACTTGTTCCGTATGAACTGCACTCTTATCTTTCCGGTGCGGAGCATGTGGGTGCCAGCCAACTATGCCAAGCATGATAAAGAAGCCAACGATATATGCAACGATTACAAACCACCCGTTTTTAACGTAATCAACTACCGAACGCATTTCGGGAAATATGTTCGAGAGTGCAACACCGGCTGAGGATCCGAACCATATCATGGAACCTCCGAAACCCACGGAATAAGCTAATATTCCCCAATCATAGCCACCCTGTTCGAGGCAGAGTTTTGTTAAAGGTATATTATCGAAAACTGCTGAAACAAAACCCAACGAAAAAGCAGTCTGCCATGTAGCAGCCGGTAGCTCGTTAACGGGCATAAGGGAAGCGCAGGTTACCAGAGCCACCAGGAAAATTGTTCCCTGCACTGATTTAGGGATTTCGCTCCAGGGAGTTTTGCGGATTAAGGAACCAATCAATATTGCAATCCATACACCTAATGCAGGGAAATCCAGAAAATAATTGGTTAGTATTGCCCCGGTCAATATTAGTGCAACAATCACAATCTGCATTGAATCAATTTTTACATTCTTACTGGCATCTTTCTGTATGCGGTGATACCTGTCCTGGATAATGGCAGCAGGTATTCCAAAAACAAACATTGCGGCAAATGCTGCTATGTAAGCATGAGTAACATCCAGCGGGTTCACACCATCAATCCACATAAGTGTAGTAGTAGTATCGCCGACAACTGATCCCGATCCGCCTGCATTACTGGCAGCAACAATGGCCGCAAGGAATCCAAGATGCACTTTTCCTCCATAAACAACAACAGCTACTGTTCCTCCTATCATGGCAGCGGCAATATTATCCAGAAAACTCGAAAGTATAAAAATCAGGAACAACAACACAAATCCGCCTTTCCAGTCATTGGGCAGAAAATCGGGGAGCATGTCGGGTACACCGGATTCTTCAAAAATTTTGGCAAGGATACCAAAACCAAAGAGCAAACCTGTGAGGTTAAGTAATGTTCGCCATTCGCCTTCCACTTTGGCCGTTCCTGCAATATGTTCGATAAAGGAATAATCGGGAACAAAAATGTATTTTAAAAGTAAAATGGCTGCTAACCCGCTCAGGGCTACAAACATGGTTTTATGATGAAATACAGCCACCCCAACCAGGGTAAGAGCGAAAATGATAAACTCAAGCCTTACACCCAAGATTAGTGGAATTGCCACCGGAACAGCGGCAAATGTAAAAGCAGGAAGTAAAATGAAAGTGCCTGTAATCAATGCAATCAATGCCTTAAGTTTAAAATTCATGAGAATTATTTTAGATTATGTAAATCAGCTATAAGCTTTGGCAGAAACTGTCAGTTGACTTTTCCTGGCCTTTTTTGAAGGCGCAAATTTATACAAAATCAATAACATATTCGAATCAATAAATACTTAAGAAATAAATCGTTTAAGCCTCATTATTATTTCACGGCAGGTACACAGCGCCTCCCGAAACATCGTGCGAAGCTCCTGTTACCGATGAAAGGCTGTTAGGCTTAGCCTGCATTCGGAGTAAACCAAGGAATGCAAACACCAGTGCTTCTTTATAATTTACAGTTTTGTGATCGGGTACCATGAGTTTAACACCAGTATTTGCTGCAAGTCGCTTGAGCAGGAATGTGTTAAACGCACCGCCACCGGTTATCAGCATTTGCTTATCCGGATCATTTATTACACAGGCTGCAATTTGGATGGCAATATGTTCGCAAAATGTACATGCCGCATCCTCGGGGCTTATATTATAGTAGGTAAGCATAGGTATCACTTCTTTCTCAACCCATTCCCTGCCCAGCGACTTTGGTGGCTGTAAATGATAAAATCCCAGGTTATTAAGCGTTTGAATCAGTTCTGGGTTTATTGTTCCTGAAGCAGCCATTTCTCCGTTTTTATCGAATAATCTGCCCTTTTGAGCTGCTATATGGTTCAGAATTATATTGGCAGGTGAAACGTCAAAAGCGATACGTTTATCTCC
>JBBSDG010000248.1:0-6683 GCA_038249635.1 Bacteroidales bacterium
AACTACCGCCTTTTCTGGATATTAATCGGAATGTACCTGTTGGCTTTGCTGGTGATTGCGTCTGGCGGCGGACTGTTTTTGGCATGGCTGAAAAGTGAGGGAATGGATTTTAAAGGCATCGATCCGACTATTCTACCCATTTACGATTTCCCTGATATCTGGCAAAATATAGCTTATCTGGGTTCTTTTAATAAAATTCTGCTGGCGTTTATTGTAATTATTTCTTATAACAATGATGTTGTATACAAAACCATGCGCCAAAATGTAATCGACGGCATCAGCAAGAAAGAATTCCTGCTGAGTAAAATGTTATTTATCCTGGCCATGGCAGCTATCAGCACGCTGTTTCTTTTTGTCGCCGGGCTTGTAAACGGATCAATTTATTCGCATGTATGGGGTGCTGAATTCATTTTCGATAAAACGGAATTCCTGGCAGCCTATTTTTATGATATCCTCGTTTACTGCACGCTGGCTTTCCTGCTGTCGCTTATTATCAAAAAGGCCGGATTTATTATTATTGCGCTGTTTTTGTACACCATTATGTTTGAGCCGATTGCTACTGCCATCTTCCAGAATGCGCCTAATTTCAGAGATGGTATTATGCCGCAAATTGCTCAGTTTTTGCCAATAAAATCATTGAATAGCCTTATTCCTTTCCCTTTCAGCCGGTATGTTTTTATGGAAATTGATGATTTTGTGCCGCTCAAAGCAATTATAAGCAGCACGGTATGGTTCGCTGTTTATCTTTTTTCAATTGTTTTTATTTTGAATAAAAGGGATTTGAAGTAAAAGGTTGTGTTTTAGAAGATTGTGGATAATTAATTTTTAAGTGCTTAGTGCTCAGTGCTTAGTGCTTAGGAATAACTGCCTAATAAAATTGATTTGAAAAACATACTTATGCCAAATCCCAATTGCAGACAACCAAGCACTATGCACCATGCACTTCTATTTTGTAATTTCTGACCTACATTGTTATAAAACAGAATCAAATAAAATAACAGTTTATTTTTGATTATTTGGACAACATAAAATTGTTCGATACAAGAACTTGTCGGCAGGTTTTGGCGTGAATCGGGATAAATTCCGGATTCTTGTTCCCGGTACCGTCAACGGAGAATTGCTTGTTTTTACTCAAAGTTCCCCTGATGTTACACCCGGCCAACCCTTGCAGCTTACAGTTTAAGTTTTATCCAAGCTTTTCCCTGAAGAAGTCAATGGTTCTTTTCCAGGCCAGGCTTGCAGCAGCTTCATCAAAACGGGGCGTTGTATTGTTATGAAATCCGTGATTAACTCCCTCATACATATAAGCCAGGTAATCGATGTGATTTTGCTTTAACGCAGCCTCGTAGGCTGGCCATCCTTCATTTACCCGCTTGTCGAGCCCTGCGAAATGAAGCATTAAAGGCGCTTTTATTTTGGCTGTATCTTCAGCGGATGGTTGGCTTCCATAAAATGGCACCGCCGCTGATAAAGAAGCAATTTTAACCGCCATCATATTTGAAATCCAGCCACCAAAGCAAAATCCGACTACCCCGACTTTGCCGTTGCAATCTTCATGTGAAAGCAGATATTGGTAAGCTGCAATAAAGTCTTCAAGCATTTTATTGGGATCCAGTTTGCCCTGCATTGCTCTGCCATCATCATCATTACCCGGATAACCGCCAAGGGGAGTAAGGGCATCGGGAGCCAGTGTAATAAAGCCTTCCAAGGCCGCTCTGCGTCCAACATCTTCAATATATGGGTTCAGTCCGCGGTTTTCGTGGACAACAATAATGCCCGGTAATTTATTTTTGGATTCGAGAGGTTTGGATAAAAGTCCGCGTATGTTAACTCCGCCTTTGGGCGAATTATAGGTTATATATCCGGATTTTATTCTCGGATCATCCGGTTTTATTTCAACAGAATCAACATAATTTGGCATCACAAAACTCAGAAGCGAAGGTAAAGTAATGCCGGCTATTGCATAAAGTGATAACTTTTCGAGGAATTGTCTTCTTTCAATTTTATTATGAGCATATTCATCATATAAATCAAAGACTTCCTGGCTGATATCTGCTTTTTTTAACTTTTTCATATGCTATTTTATTGGTTACTATTTTACTGATTTTTTAGTCTGAACCACAATTCCATGTTCTGAAGCATCCTGATAAAACTGAACAGATTTAATGAAATGTAAAGTTAAGCGTTTCGTGCAAAATTCCGATGCAAAATCTCGCGAAAAAGGAATACTTCCTTTTGATCATATACTTTAAACTTAGAATCTGCAGGAAATATTTTCATTTTCATATTCCAGTAAATTGTAAATCAAATTTAGAATTAAATTTCGAGATAAAATGATAAATACATTAAATAATAAGGTTATGTAAGATCATTTACTTATATTTGCCTTCGTTTAAATTAATAATCATTTTATGAAAGCTAACCGTACCTGGTTATCATATGCAATAATAACAACTGTTTTCTGGGGAGTGTGGGGCGCCCTGATCGAAGTTCCTCAAAAAGCAGGATTTCCGCCTACTCTGGGATATATTGTATGGTCACTCACCATGATCCCCTGTGCACTGGTAGCTTTATACCTTGTAAAATGGAAGATTGAAACAGACAAACGCTCGATAATTCTGGGTTCTGCCGTAGGTTTGCTCGGAGCCGGAGGTCAGCTTTTGCTTTTCCAGGCTTTAAAGGAAGGACCGGCCTATATCATATTTCCGTTTATTTCGCTTTATCCAACCCTTACAATTTTGTTGTCGGTAATAATCCTGAAAGAAAGGACCAATATTCTTAAATGGATCGGAATAGGGATTGCTTTAGTGGCTATTTACTTCCTTTCGTACCAGGAGCCAGGCGCTTCGGATTCACGCGGTTACCTTTGGCTGGGCTTGTCATTACTGGTGTTTGCAGCCTGGGGATTACAGGCTTACGTAATGAAATTCTCAAACGAGACCATGAAAGCCGAAAGCATTTTCTTTTATATGGCCGTAACTGCTCTGCTCCTTTCTCCATTTGCGTGGTGGATGACCGATTTCAGCCAGCCTGTGAACTGGGGTTTCAAAGGACCTTACTTAGCCGCGTTGATTCACGTACTTAACTCTATCGGTGCATTGATGCTTGTATATGCTTTAAGGTATGGGAAAGCTATTATTGTAGTGCCTCTTACCGGACTGGCGCCTGTTATAACAATCGTACTTTCGTTGATCCTATATGCAGTTTTTCCCGGTATTATGCTCTTGATCGGACTGGTACTGGCCGTTGTTGCGATGTTTATTCTTTCAACATAAAACAATATTTTAGGGGAGAAATTTATTCTCTTGATTTTTCAAATAAATAAGGCAGCAGTTTAAAAATCAAACTGCTGCCTTGTTATTTAAGTTGTATTTTAAGCCTGTCTATTTTTGAGCTGAAGCATCAAATGTAACTACTTCGAAAGGCTTTAGTTTGAAAGTAACCGGTTGACCTGCAGATGCAGATAATTTTGGTTTGGCAGCATCCGCTTTCCATGGACTTTTGAGTGCATAATTCGTGGCTGCATTAGCGGGTTGTTCGAATGCTTTTGAAATATCAATTTTAATGGTTGCAGGTTTGTCCGAAAGATTTCGTAAAGGTCAGAGTGTCTTGATTGTTCTGCCAGGCTGCCCAGTCATAAACATTTTAAATTCTGAACTTTTCCATCAAACATCACATAAAAAAGCTCAGAAGTTGAAAGCTCAATACTTGTTTTGCCTTGAATATCAGGGAGTTTATCCGGAACAAGAGTATTGTTTATTATCTTCCATGATTGCCTTAAAGCATCGTTTTGTAGAGATATAGTTTTTGAATCAATGGTTAAAGCTGCCGTTCCCGGAACTTTACCAGGATAATCAATGGCATAAGCCGAAAATCCTGTGATTAGGGTCAGAATAATCAATGAAATCTTTTTCATCTTTTTATAGTTTAATTTGTCATCACATATTAAGGATATATTTCTTTCCTTTCTTCCAAATAGAGATTGAGTTAAGTTGAACAATAGCTCACCTTACAATTCCAGGGATTTTTGCTTTTTATACAAATTACTATCAATAAACAAAAAAGCTCCCTGACTTTGGCCAGGGAGCTCTATAGAGGATAAGAAAATCCACAGTTCAGTGAAATTCTCTAATAGTAATAACGCCCTTACTTCTTGCTGGCCTTATTCATCAGTACAACAACCTTTTCATTAAAATCGGGCAAAGGAGTAACCACATTCCCAACATCCGAATAATCGGAATTCATAATACTCATTGAGAATGACATGGATTGGGAATTTATTTTAAACACTTCCCTCGAAACACCAAATTCCATTTTTATGGTATTGCCTTCTTTGGTGATATAACCTGGTTTAATGGCATTTTCATTTTCAAAACCCATGAATGGCCAACCCGGATCACCCTTTATCATATCTACTATACTTGGCGAAAACGATCCAGCAGATATATTTCCTTCGCAACCGTAATCAACACCCATTTCTTTCATCGAAAAACCGGTTGCAACTGAATTGTCAACATCCATATATATTCCAAATATATGATCAGCCAATCCTGCATTTTCTGCAATTGAGTCGAATTCCACATACACATAAAGGTAATTAGCATCGTAATCGACTTTTGCTGAATTAATGGCTCCTTTACCTGAAAGCTGGAAATCAAGGTAAGTTACCCCATTCCAATCATCGAATGATTCATCTTCAAGGTTAATTACTGATGCTTTATCTACCCTTAAAACAGTGTGGAAAACATAGGCCTTTCCCTCAAATGTTCCGTTCATGGTGATCAGATAATTACCAATTGCAGCATATGCATGCGATACTGAATCACCTGAAATAACAGGAGATTTATCTCCAAAATCCCAGGAAATGCCGGTTGCACCTTTTTCAGCATTGGCGAAAGTAACTGTAAGTCCGTCATAATAGGATCTGAAATCCAATGGAGGAGTTTCTTCAAGATTGTATTTGCCTTCCTTACTGCACGAAAGGGTGAAAATCAGCGCAAATGCAGCAATATATATTTGTATTTTTCTGAAGTTTTTCATAAAAATTATAAGTTAGGTTGACAAAGTTTATTTGTACTGATTTCGCTCGATGGAATCGGATAAATCAGGTTTGGATCATTTGCACGGAAGAAAACTCCGGGAGTGCTGACACCTGGCTCATTCCCTGATGGCACGCCATTGAAGTTGTCGAGGTGAAAACCCCAATAATTGCGAACAACGTCTTTTCCGTTTCGTAAAAGGTCAAAGATACGATGTCCCTCGAAGGCGAGTTCAATTCGTCTTTCTTTCAACACAGCATCAACAATTTCGTTGCTTGCCATTCCACTGTCGAAGAGGTAGTCATCCATATTTTCGCCATCCGGAACCATCAGGCGGTTTTCGAGTAATGTATTTAAATCGGCAACTGCATTGGACACATCTGCTTTTTTAGCGTATGCTTCGGCTCTGTTCAGATAGATTTCAGCTAACCGGAACATAACAGGAGAACTGAGTGTTGGCGAACCATCCTGACCGGAAAATTTGCTGATATAAAACATATTCACGCCGTTCTTAACAATAGGAACGTCTGTTACAATATATTTCCAGCGTTGATCAATGTCGGCCATTTTGGTTCCAAAACCCATATCGGCAAGTAATGAAGCACTGGCTCCTTCTTCGGCCCAGCAATTGTTCCCGTTATATATCATCGAAGCTACTGATCCATTCAACTGATCATCAACCAGGTTGTATGGAATAAGCCAGATACTTTCGGATCCTGTTTTTGCTGAAGCAAAATATCCAGGAAAGCTCTCTGGTGTTTCTAATTCAAACTTTCCTGAATTAATAAGCTTGTCTGAATAAAGTATGCAGCTATCCAATTCACCTTTATACAGATAAACGCGCGAAAGTTCAGCCCAAACGGAGTAAATGCTTGCAAACCTATGATTGTCATTACTTCTTTCGGCTGGCATATCTTCACTCATTATCGACTCCGCTATTTTCAAGCTACCGATAATGTAGTTGTATGTATCCTCAAGGGATGCCCGCGCTTTAGGCTTATTGTCAGCCTTGTCCTCCCTGATAATTACTCCTGGCTGTGATTTATTTGCCACACTATATGGCTTGGCAAAAAGTCGTACCAGGTTATGGGTTGCAAATGCCCTGAGAAAATAACTTTCCCCCTTCAACTGATTAGTGAAAGGATCATCCCCTTTAAGGTCGGCCATTGAAATGGCAACATTTGCACCATACACAACTTTATAGGACATTTCCCAAAAAGAATTAATATTGGACTTTTCGGCGCTTCTGTCCTTATACCTGAAACCATTAATCAGGTCGTCCTCTGTTTTGTATGCGCAAACTATGTCGTCGCTGGCAAAATCAGTTAACTGATAATACTGGCGGATATAACTGTTGTTGCCATCTGCTTGCATAAAGATGGCATATAGCCCATTCACAAGACTTGACAGTCCATCGGAAGTTGTCGTAATCTGGTCACTTGTGAGGGCATCCTGGGGTATAACATCAAGTTCGCACCGCGTAAGTGTTAAAGTGATGAGCATCAGCCCGATGTATTTATATATCTTTTTCATATGATAAGTTTTTGAAATGTTAGAAACGAACATTCAGGCTTAGAAGATATTGCCTGTTATTCGGGTATTTAAATTCGGCGTATCCCGGCAAATTTCCGCTTCCGGGATCAA
>JBBSDG010000249.1:0-6672 GCA_038249635.1 Bacteroidales bacterium
AGCCGTTGATGGTCAACTGGTACGATCCGCGACAATTATCAGCTACTGCGCTTAAAGCTTTGGTTTCAGGCACTTTTGCAAGCTATGCTGATAAGCGTGAATTGCAGGCTGCTCTTGATCCTGAAAAAACACCTGTTGATTGCAGCATGGATACCGGTGGCAAGCAATTGCGCGATGAAATCTGGTTCGACTATGTTTCCGATACCGGCGATGGTTTTAACTCAACTTACACGGTTGCCGATCTTGTTGCGCAATCACTGAAGGTAAAACTAAATCCGGATCACCCAGCTTACGGTAAAGAGCATGTTGCCGGATGGGATTTGCCAGCCGGAGAATTGCTGCTGCTCGGTGGCGACCAGGTTTATCCTACACCTTCAATGGATGAATACCAAACACGGTTTAAGATTCCCTTTAGTGCGGCATCAGGGAAACATCATCCCCATGATAATACTAACCGTATGATGTTTGCCATTCCGGGTAACCATGATTGGTACGACGGGCTTGGAAATTTTATAAAATTATTTTGCCAGAAACGCAGAATCGGCAAATGGCAGACAGCGCAGCACCGAAGTTATTACGCGGTGAAACTACCAAACAATTATTGGCTTTGGGCCACTGATGTGCAATTGAACTCCGACATCGACCAGCCTCAGAAAGACTATTTCCAGGAAATAGCTTCAAATCATATGCAACATGGCGATAAGGTCATAATGTGTACAGCCGAACCTGCATGGGTTTATAAAGTGATGCACCATAAGGATTCTACGTATAAACGCCTCAAATTTTTCGAGCAGGTTTTTATTACCGATGATAAGTATAAACTTACCGGGGGTAAAAAGTTTAAGTTAGTGGCCACGCTTACAGGTGATCTGCATCATTATTCGCGCTACGAGGAACATAAAAAAACGGATAACGGAGTTGAGTATATTAACCATTTGATTACTGCAGGTGGCGGAGGTGCTTTTTTGCATCCCACGCATAATAATCCTGTGGTGCTTTCAGGGCTTGATGAAAAGGATGATTCCATTTTGAACAATACCCAGTTTAAAGATCCGGAGATGAAAGCCTGCTTTCCGTCTCAAAAAAAATCGAGAGAAATTGCAACCAACATTTTAGGCTTTCCGCTCAATAACGTCGCATTCTGGCTTACCATGACAGCCATTCAGTTATTACTTGCGTGGATGCTACAAAGCACATCGCAGAATGAACCGTATAATTTTATGCAGCAGTTGGCAAAAGTTCATGATTTTTGGACTATGCTTTCGGTGGTATCGCAACATCTTTTCCTTAATCCTCCTGTACTCATTCTTTGCCTGGTAGTAGTAATTGGAATGTTTGTGTTTGCTGACGGCAATTCGGGGAAAAGAAATTATCAGTGGATCGGGGCAGTGCATGGTTTGCTACAGTTGCTCATCATGTTCTTATTTATCTGGTTATTTTCCTGGTTTAATATCACAAAACTGGGCATTACCAATGATCTTGTTTACGTGCTTGTGTATTCAGTTGAGACTTTTATCCCGGGTGCTTTGATTGGCAGCCTGGTTTTTGGCTTATACCTTTGGTTTTGTAGCCTGTTTCTCAATATTCATATCAACGAAAGTTTCTCATCCTTTGGAAATCCTCACTATAAAAATTTCCTGCGCATTCACATTACACCCAATGGCAATGTGACCATTTACCCGATCGGCATCGAAAAATCAGTTACCAACTGGAAGCAGGAGGGAAGCGGGGAAGACATCAGGTTTACATCGGCAGATACTGCAAAATATTATTTAATAGAACCGCCCATAATCATTAAAAACATCTGAAAATGAAAAGATTATCAAAACCCATAACTGCGCTTAAGTCGCACTATAATTATATCATTATTGGTTCGGGGTATGGAGGAAGCATTGCTGCCTCGCGCCTTTCGCGTGCCGGTATGCAGGTTTGCCTGCTCGAAAAAGGCAAAGAATTCCGCCCTGGCGAATATCCCTGGGATCTGGATGATGCCGCAAAAGAAATGCAGGTGAATACAGATAAAAAACATATCGGCAACAAAACTGCCTTGTACGAATTTTACATGGGCAAGGAAATGACCGTTTTCAAAGGCTGTGGCCTGGGCGGAACTTCCAATGTAAATGCCAATGTTTCCATCGAGCCCGAAGCACGTGTTTTTGAAGATGTTCGCTGGCCTGCTGCTATCCGTAACAATATGCAACCGCTCAAAGACGGATTTGAGAAAGCAAAAAAAATGCTTAAACCTTCACCCTATCCCGAGGGAAAACCTGGTTATCCTGAGCTTGCAAAAGCCAGCGGCATGAAAACTTCGGCAGCAGCCATGAAAGAAGAGTTCAGGTATCTGGATATTAATGTGAATTTTGAATATGATAACCAACTTAATCATGTAGGCGTTGAACAGCATAAATGCAATAACTGCGGCGATTGTGTAACAGGCTGCAATCATCATGCAAAAAATACGCTTATCATGAACTACCTGCCCGACGCTGTAAATCACGGGGCTGAAATCTTTTGTGAGGTAGGTGTGCAGTATCTGAGGCGCAATAACAATAAATGGGTAGTGTATTTTGACCTCTACAATACAGGTCGCGAAAAATTTGATTCCCCACCGCTCTGGATAACGGCTGACAACGTGATAGTTTCGGCGGGCGCACTGGGTAGTACCGAAATATTACTGCGCTCCCGAGCTAATGGACTCAGTGGTTCACCGGCTTTAGGGAAACATTTTACTGGCAATGGCGATGTGCTTGGCTTTGGTTATAATAACGATGTGAAAATGAATGGCATCGGCTTAGGAAAGCATTTTGATGATCCGGATAAGGAACCCGTAGGGCCATGCATTACATCCATTATCGATATGCGTAACCGCGAAGTGCTCGATGAAGGAATGACTTTAGAGGAAGGAAGCATTCCTGGGCCAATTGCTCCTCTGCTGACTTCTGCTTTTGTTTCACTTTCGAAGCTCATGGGAAAGGATACCGATGAAAACTGGCAGGACTGGGTTGACGAAAAGAAACGCGTGGGAGTTAGTTTATTGAAAGGACCTTATCACGGGGCATTAAATAACACACAGGTTTACCTGGTTATGACGCACGACGATGGCAATGGTTCGATGCATCTCGACAACAACCGCCTGGAAATAAGCTGGCCTGATGTGGGCAAGCAGCAAATATTTGCAAAAGTAAATGGCAAGCTACAGGAAGCAACCAAAGCTTTAGGAGGAACGTATATGCCCAATCCGCAATGGAACAAAATGCTGGATTATGATATGGTAACAGTGCATCCGTTAGGCGGTTGCATAATGGGCGATGATGCTGCCACCAGTGTTACCAATCATATCGGGCAGGTTTACAGCAATGCTTCGGGAACTGATTTGCATGAAGGTTTGTATGTAATGGATGGCGCCATCATTCCCCGTCCGCTGGGTACTAATCCGCTGCTTACTATTTCGGCAGTGGCCGAGCGGAATTGCAAGCTTATTATCGAAGAAGGCAAAAAAATACTGAGCTACGATTTTAATCCTCCGATGAAATCGCCTTTAGTAGAAAATGAAGCCGGAGTTTCGTTTACCGAAACCATGCGCGGGTTCATTTCAATGGGTGAAAAATTAGATTACAAAAAAGGATTTGATGAAGGCCAAAAGAACAATTCGCCCTTCGATTTTACAATGACCATCCAATCGCAGGATGTTGAAGCCTTTGATGCCGAAAGCAATCACAAGGCCGAAATGATTGGCAGTGTAAATTGCCCGGCTTTATCCAAGTATCCGGTTTCGGTTGTAAACGGCGTTTTTAATCTCTTTGTTAATGAAGATGCAACTGAAAAAGTAAAGAAGATGAAATACGCGATGAAGCTCAACACGATTGAAGGCGAATCCTTTTTCTTTTATGGTTTTAAGGAAATAAAGGACGATAAGGGTTTTGATATGTGGAGCGACACAACTACTTTGTTTATAACGGTTTACGATGGTTCGGATGAAAACGCCGATGTGAAAGGCAAAGGAATTCTGAAAATTGCCATGGGCGATTTCATTAAACAGCTTCAAACCATGAAGGCTATTCATGCCGACAACACCAAAGAGTCGATCAACTCAGTTTCCAAATTCGGAAAATTGTTTGCCGGTGAGGTTTGGGAGGCTTATTTTTAATTGATAATAGCTAAGTGATTGGTTATCTTTGTAGTAATAATCTAATCTTTAAATAAAATGAAAGCAGCCAGCATTATTAACCACGAGAGTACTTTCCAGGCCAGTGGTATTGACAGCGCCGGAAAGAAATTTATTTTAAAAGAAGGAACATTTCCCATTAAAGGCACAACTGAAACCGTTAAAATAATGGACTGTGCCAGAGATAATGGCGATAAATCTTTCTTTTACCAGGAAGAAACAGTCAAACGGAAAATCGTATTGCATTTTACCATGGGCTATCTTAAAGGCGACATCGCTACCCTCACCAAGCAGCATGTTTCCGTGCCTTTTGTAGTCGGGCGAAATGGTAACATTTACAATTTATTCGCTTCAAAATACTGGAGTTACCATTTAGGACCGGGAGCAATCGGCGGAAATACAGGAATGAGCAAAGAGTCGGTCGGGATTGAGATTTCAAACATCGGGCCACTGAAACTCGTTGGCGACAACCTGGTAACATCCTATTCCAACGACGACATCTATTGTTCATTGGCCGAAACGCAGTATTATACCAAATTAAGTACCAAATACCGTAGCTGGGAATATTTTGCTACCTATACTCCGGCTCAGTATGATGCTATTATTAAACTACTACGGTTTTTATGTGCAAAGTACAACCTGCCTAAAAACTTCGCGGCTGAACCCGTAAGGTATGAGGCTATGACAGATGCTGACTTCAAAAATTTTACCGGGATTGTAACTCATGTAAATTGCCGGAAGGACAAAGTTGATATCGGGCCTGCGTTTGATTGGAACAGAGTTATACAGGGAGTGAATCTTTAGGGTTTTGACTTAATAAAAGCATTATTCATTTGTGTGCGAGGTCTGCTGAAGCTATATTTTTAAAAGCCTTTCGCAGAATTCCCCGGATTTATTCAACAAAATTATACAGATTACGCCTGCATCGGATTTTCCGGTTCATGCGTGTTTGATTTATACAAATTCTCCTACTATCAATGTTTTACCATTTATTTCAATTTTATTCTGAATCCTTTCTATATTTGCCCTTTTAATCCTGCATTAAAAGCACATCTATAATGAAATCAAACCTCTTCACCCTTCTCCTCACTCTTCTGAGTACTTATTGTTTTGCCCAACCTATGGGTGGCAGTATAACCTGGATGCCCGACGGCAACAGCTACACTTCGCTCGAAAAGTATTCCATTGTTAAAACAGAATTGCCCACCATGGCAAAGTCGGTTTTATTTGATCTTGAAAAGCTTATTCCAAGTAATGAGGCAACTCCACGAAGCATTTCATCTTATCTTTTATCGAAGGATCAGAAACAGGTTCTGCTGAAAATAAATACAAAAACAGTCTATCATAAAACTTCCGGCGAAGTGTGGGTGTATAATTCCACAGATGGTAAAATAAAACAGCTCGGTAAAAGCCTTCGCACTAACGGACTGATGTATCCCAAATTCTCGCCCGACGGAACAAAAGTTGCTTATGTTTATCAGGATAAATCGAAAAACAAGGTAGTTTATAATATTTATTCGGAGGATCTGAAGACCGGCAAAATCAAACAACTCACTTTCGATACCCGCGACCGCAGTATTAACGGAACTTTCGACTGGGTTTATTCCGAAGAACTTTTTTGCACCGATGGTTTCAGGTGGAGCAATGATGGAACCCGCATTGCTTACTGGAATGTTGATGCCTCGAAAGTACAAAACTACCTGATGCTTAATACTACCGATTCCATTTACCCGTTTACTGTTCCTGTTGAATATCCTGTTGCCGGTGAAGATCCTTCGCCTGCAAAAATAGGAGTAGTTGATCTGGCAACTGCCAAAACAAAATGGATGAATATCGAAGGCGATCCGGCTCAGAATTACCTCACCAAAATGGAATGGTCGTCGAAAAACGAACTTATTATTCAGCAAATGAACCGCAAGCAAAATGTTTCGAAACTATTTCGGGCAAATACGGTTACAGGCACATCAATAGTGATGTGGAGCGATACCGATAAAGCCTGGATTGATGTTGAAGGAACATGGAACACCAACGATAATGTCGGTTGGAACTGGATCGAAGGCGACAAGGCATTTGTATGGGCCAGCGAAAAGGACGGATGGCGTCACCTTTATCGAATTGGCATGGATGGCCAGGAAAACCTGATCACCAAAGGCGATTTTGATGTTATTAAAATCTACCTGATTGATGAGCCAAATAATATTGTGTATTTTGCTGCTACTCCCGAAAATGCTACTCAGCGTTACTTGTATGTTACAAAACTGGATGGCTCCGAAATGCCTCGCCGTGTAACACCCGCCGATTTCACCGGAACAAACGATTATACCTTTTCGCCAAAAGGGAAATGGGCAAAGCATAATTTCTCAGGGCACTTATACTCATCTGCATCCGAATGGGTTGCCATGCCTGCCCATGCACCGGTTGATGAGGCAAAGAGCATTCTCAAAAACCTGAAAGAAGATCCGTTCGGGAAACAGATTACCTTCTTTAAAGTAACCACCGAAGACGGA
>JBBSDG010000250.1:0-6658 GCA_038249635.1 Bacteroidales bacterium
ACAGCAGTTCCATCGGGTAATTTTAACTGGGTACGCGAACCCATAGGTGCGACAACCTCTGTAAAACCACTGCTTATTTTGGAAGGAAAAAGGAAAATTAAAACCGCGGCATTTGCTATCAGAAATAGCAGAACAGCGGCAGTCCTGTAGATTTTTTTTACCTGAAGTCTTTGATTAATCCGTGCATTTTCAGTTTCAGCCCGTTGCTTATTCTTCCAAATCTTGAAATCAGTAATTATTCGGGCTTTATCAACATCTACTTCATGCATTACCATATTAGCCTCAAGCAATGCAGTGTATTTATGGATGCGGTTAAGTTCTTCCCTGTTATGTTCTGATTCGTTCAGCCATTTATCAAATAAAACCTGTTCGTCAGGCTTAAGTTCTTTGGCAAGATACTTACCTACAAGTTCAAAATTATCGTGTTGTGAGTTGATTTCCATTTATTGCTTATATTATTTATGATAATAACAAATCCAATTCCTGTTATTACCTGTTGAGGATTATTGTTTAACGCTTTAAACTGATGAGTTGTTGTAATCTGGTAAAAAGAGAATAAAAAAGGCAAAGTTAGAATATTTTTCGGTCGCCTCACCTTTCTTATCGCTCTTCTATCCAATCATCAGTTCTCAATCACATTACTCAGATAATCATTAATTGATTTAAACCTCAATAGTATAGCGTAATGACATAAAAAAACCCCTATGCATGATCAGCATTTAGTGGCAGAGAAAAAAAGATGGTCAAATAAAAGGATTAGAGAATTTTGTAACAAATCGGAATTTGCAAGTAAAATAAGCGTCAAATAACAAAATGTTATTCACTATAAGGATTTATCAAGGCACTGCCTTACAAGCTTGAGCGCCTTACCGATTTGATTTTCAACTGTTTTAACTGATATTCCCAACTTTTCGGAGATGGCTTTATAACTCATTTCCTCAAGTCGGCTCATATAAAATATAATACGACACTGCTCGGGCAATGAGTTATAGACTTCATTGATCAGTTTCTGGAAATCCTCGTCAACAAGGGTATCATAAAAAGCTGTGCTTTCTTCCTGGTTGTTGTGAAGGTAATCAAGGTATTTTTGCTCCACTTTACGATGCCGGGCAAAGTCGTAGCAATCGTTTCTCACTACGGAGAACAGATACTGTTTTATTTCTGTTTTCAATGGAATGGTTTCACGGCGTTCCCATAATTCGGCAAATACATTCTGTACTATTTCTTCTGCTATATCTCTGTCGCTGGTTTTTGAACGGGCAAAAGCGACCAAAGGTGCATAAAACCTCCTGAAGCAGAGATCAAAAGCATCGACGCTGCCTTCCTTAAGTGCCTTTACAGTAATCTGTTCAAACTCGCGAACTGTCATGAAATAGTGATGATCGTGGAAATATTAACTGCAAACATAGCATTAATTTAAGATTTAATCCATGAATTGGGAAAAGTATTTACTATTCCAGGTAAAGTCACCCATCAAAATATTGATTTTAGTCCTGTTGATCTTAAATGAAATTATTATTGAATATCAATTATATACATCATGTTTTTAGCCAAAATCAGTTGTGTTTAAAATGATTTAAAAGCCTGGTTAGATGTATGAAAAGATAAAATACACTGTTCAGATTAATTTTACCCTGTTTGTATATTGTTTCTTTCGTGCTGCGCGGCAATAAATACTTTCCGGATTTTGTTTGCTTCACACAGTAAGTGATGTATGACTTCAGGTGCTTTTTCATGTCAGTGTTTATCCCTCCGTAAGCGGGAGTATTTGTAAAAAAAAGCAAATACAACAAGGCGCCGGGTAAAAAGCCTGCTCCGCCACAGAAAGCAACGTTAAACATAATATTCAATTAATGTAATTAAAGCTCTGCGCTATAGGATAAGCAACCAACATCGAATAATGGATTATGATTTTTCTTTCCTTATCAAAACTATAAGGAACACCTCTTCAATTTGGTACAAAGATGGTAAGTTTGTCGCTGGTTAATTATTCAATACCGGGAGTTTTTGTAAAACAGACGCCCCATTTGCTATCAGCCATTCAGTTTCTATGGGTCTGTTAATCAGTTAATCTTCATAAAAGGCGGACATTTGGTTTTCTAAAAAAGTCCGCCTTTTAACCAACCAGAATTCTGCTTATTATTGCTATTTATTGCATTTTCCAGAAAGCAAAAAACCACTGAAATGTACTCATTTTCAGTGGTTTGCTTTAAATATCTTTTAAAATAAGCGGAGAAGGGGGGATTCGAACCCCCGGATCCTTGCAGATCAACGGTTTTCAAGACCGCCGCGATCGACCACTCTGCCACCTCTCCTTTGAAGGTGCAAAAGTATAAAAAATTGTCATATTCCAAAGCAGATGGGGATAGATTTTGAAAATAAACAAGAAGAAATAAAGAAACTGAGTTATTCAATCAATTAAGAATTTTTCATTTGCTATCATTAAGGTATTTTTGCAGCTGTTTCAGAAACGTTATGGCATTCTCAGCAAACCGAAATCTTACAGCACTTTACCTGGTTAAAATTGCCAAATGGATGAATCTTATCATGCCTGTGATTGTTTTGTTTTACAAATCGAACGGACTCACCATGAAGGATATATTCCTTTTGCAGAGCGTATATTCCCTAACCTTAATGACTCTTGAAATCCCAACAGGCTACTTTGCCGACCGGGCCGGACGAAAAACCAGTATTCTGATCGGTGCTACTCTGGGATTTACAGGATATCTGGCATATAGTTTTTCCTTTGGATTCTGGCAATTTGTAATAGCTGAAGTTATTCTTGGTGTAAGTCAGAGCCTGGTTTCCGGTGCCGATTCAGCTATGCTGTATGATACCCTGGCAGCAACAAAGCAAAAGGAAAAATATACTCAACTGGAAGGCAGGGTTACATCAATTGGAAATTTTGGAGAAGCATTTGCCGGTATAATCGGAGGACTCCTTGCAGTTTCATCTTTAAGAACACCTTTCTTTGTACAGACCTGCGTTGCATTGATTGCAATTCCGGCAGCTCTAATGCTGGCAGAACCTGGGGTAGAGACGATCAAAATAAAGCCTGGCTTAGGCGAAATCCGATCCATAATTTATAGTGTACTGCACGGAAACGTAAAACTGAAATGGAATACATTTTTCTCGGCTATTACAGGTGCTGCAACTCTCACTATGGCATGGTTTGCCCAGCCCTACTTTGGTCAGATCAGAATTCCTGTTTCGATGTATGGTGTTTTATGGGCAGTTCTGAATTTAAGTGTAGGTCTTGCAGCAGTTTATGCATGGAAGTTTGAGAAAAAATTTGGTGCAGCGCGCACCGTTATTGTTTTTACTCTGGCTATCTTTAGTTCGTATATTTTATTGCCATTGATGCCAGGATACTCAGGATTAGGAATTCTGCTTGTATTCTACCTGGCCCGGGGACTGGCCACTCCTACCCTACGCAATTATATAAATATTATTACAACATCCGAAGTAAGGGCAACGGTTTTGTCAGTCAGGAATTTCCTGATCAGGTTGATATTTGCTATTACAGGTCCGTTATGGGGTTGGATAACAGATAAATATAGCTTGAAATCGGCAATAATTTCAGCCGGTTTAATATATGGGTTCTTTGCTCTGATAAGTATGTTCTTCTTCTTGAAACACAGAACATACGAACCAAACGAAATACGAGAACTGGTAAATTCTGATAATAATTCGCATTTGATTTGATATTCCGGTGCAAAAACCTACCTTTGCACCCCTTTACCACACTTGGAGAGATGCCAGAGTGGTCGATCGGGGCGGTCTCGAAAACCGTTGTACCCTCGCGGGTACCCAGGGTTCGAATCCCTGTCTCTCCGCAACCCAATTAAAATGCCCTGCTTATTGTGGGGCATTTTTGATTTCAGATTCAACGGCAATGAGGCATAATAATAATCGAAATTACTATTTCACAAGAGCATAAATTTGATTGTACATACCAAAGCTTACTCGAACAATGATTTCTGTGGCTTATCTGCTTTAAGTGTAAATTTTATGGGACTGCTTGTAGCAATTTCCACTTCTTTATGAGCTTTTAAATACGCACTGAGTTTGCTTTCGCTTATGGATAATCCCAGCCTGCTGATAATATCTTTAGCTGTAAAAGGGCCTCTTTTTAATAATATAAGAATTGCCTGATCATCCATTGATACAGGCTCGTCGATTACTTTTAGGGCCGGAGTAGCGTTCTCCTCAGCACTAAAACTTTCAATTGGCTTGCCATCAAGATCAACAGCAACCGCACCTTTCTGAATAAGCAGGTTGTTGGCATTCAATTCTGTAGGCTCAGGTTTTCGGACAAATATTTTCCTCTCTTTCCTTAGTCCGTCAATTACGCCGGACCAGGTGCCTCCCTTTTCGGAGGATTCAGCAACATATATTTCAGATGCCAAACCATAAATAATAGGGTTACGTGCCATGGCCAACTCGACCCTCCACGGAGCTTTTGGATGGAAGGTGCTAAGTACAAGCACATCGCCTTCCACAATTTGTTTATAATACGTTTTGTATCCCGAACCAAATGTCATTATTCCCTGGGGCAGCACAATGATGCTTTGTCCCTTATGCAAAATAGCTGAATCCAATGCCTGTTTATCAACTCCTTTGGCAAATCCGCTTACTACAACCTTATATTCCCTGCTTGCCAGCCGGGCAATGTTATCCGTAAATTCGAGTGAAATATCCGTAGCTGTTCGTGATCCGACTATAGCTATCGATTTCTCAGTCAGAATCTGCTTGTTACCTTTCACATAAAGCAATGAAGGAGCATGTGCTGCCTTTAAATTTTCCTTTAAGGTTTTGGAGTATTCGGGCGAAGTGATGGGAATGAGTTCATAACCTTCGCTATCTAATGTTTCGGCCAGAAAAGCATTGTTTGCCAATTCGGTTTTGGCTTTCTTTATATCATCCAGATCTTTAAGTTCCAACCCATAGCTGTTTTGCCAATCCGTTTCCGGAAGCTGGAAAAAATCTTCAATCGTAAGTTTATTCTCATGAAAAAACTTTATTATTAGGGCATTTGTCTTTAAATAACCCCACCCAGGCATGTGTGCCAGAGATATCCAATATGCAGCATCATTTATCATAAGCAATCTCCTCCTACAGTTCGTGCAATTACTAAAGGTACTATTTTTGAAGCACCTAAATTACTCAAATATTTTCCTATTTCTTTTATGGTAGCACCGCTATCGAAAATATCATCAATCAAAAGTATGCTTTTCCCCTGTATTTCAGTAGGTTCTGTGTGTATAAACGCATCCGTGACATTTTCTGTTTTCAGATATCTGTTTTCGAACAACTTTTGCTCACTGGTATGCCTGGATTTAAGCAAGTTGTGAGAAACAGGAAAGTTGAGTACCTGCGAAAGTTTTTCGGCGAAATTTTTAACAAGATCGCCCGATTTGGTTGGTGGTACATAAAGGATGAGGTCGAATTTTTGCTGACCAAATTTTTTACGGTAAGCTTTTAAAATCAAAGTAAGCAGAAAATCGGGAAAATCTCCTCCATTCTCATATTTACACCGGTGAAGTGCAACGCCAACATTAGAAACACCGTAATAGGAAGCAGCCACTCCATTTTCGAGCTTCGACCCTTTCACATCCATTTCGAGCTCAGGAAAATAATTTTCACGGAAATCCTGAAGTTTTTGTGTCCATTCGGGATTTGATGTGACCGTTATTTTTTTTAAGCCGGTATTATCGCAATTTGTAAACACAGTTGACGAATTATCACCCAGGAAATCGCAGAGGTATTTCATACGCGAGCCATCAGTGTCAATATATCCGATCATTCTATCCAGGTCATCGGTTTTAATTGCCCTTAGCGCCTCGAATAACTTTGTATTGAGAGGTGGCGCGCCGGGAATGTATTCGAATTTTTTACTACTGCCAATTGTTACTTCGCGGATAATTTTTTGCTCTATAAGATCAGACTTGATCACACGAATCTGAGTCTGCTTCAGGTTGGTGTGCTTCATCAGATCTCTTTCACCAAGCAAGGCGGTTTGTACTTCAGTTATTACTTTTTCATACTTTTTAATTGAAGGTCTTCCTCCCTCTATAAAAGCCTCCGGCAACTCCCGATCCTTAGGATGATAAAAGAGTATAATATAGGCTGGCTCTCCATCCCGGCCCGCCCGACCAATTTCCTGGTAATAATGTACCGGCGACTGCGGCATTTGGGTATGAATAATAAAACGAATATCGGGCTTGTCGATGCCCATGCCGAGAGCGTTGGTAGAAATAACACATTTCCATTGATTGGTCATCAGCCCGTTTTCGATGGCAATTCGTGAAACCGAATCAAGGCCTGCATTGTAGCCAATGGAGGGGATTTTAAGGTACTCGAACCATTTGGAATAAATTTCGGTTTCGACCCTTGTTCCGGTATATAACACACCCGAACCCGGAATTCTGTGTAAATTCCGTCCCAGCCATGTTAACTTATCGTCTTCTTCCTCAACTTTGATAACAAAGAGCCTGAAATTTTCACGCATCAGGTTGCCCCTGATAATTGTGAGGTCAACGCCCATCTGCTCAGCAATATCAGCTTCTACTTTTTTGGTAGCGGTGGCGGTTGTGGCCAATACAGGCATACCTTTTGGAAGCAATTTCACCAGGTTAATTATTCTTCGGAACGAAGG
>JBBSDG010000251.1:0-6639 GCA_038249635.1 Bacteroidales bacterium
GACCTTTTGGTTCTTTTGTACCTGTACTGAGCGAAGCCGAAGTATTAAGACAAAAGAACAAGAAAAAAAACAAAAAAACAGAATATAAACTTGTGCTTTCTTTTTCCAGCACATCAAAATAATATTTAGCCGTTGTTGAGATTTGGTTCTTGGGACTTGGTTCATTTTTTAATGCGTAATTTTAACCCACTCCAAGTATAACTACAATCCCGGATATTGAATAATTGAACATTTGAACAATTGAGCAATTGAACATTTGAACATTTGAACAATTGAACAATTGAACATTTGAACATTTGAACATTCAAACTCTCCAAACCCTTCAAACCCGAAACTTGTCACACTGAGCGAAGTCGAAGTGCTTCAAACCCTCCAAACCCTACTTTCCCCCATGCAGTCCGCATTCCTTGCTGTCGGGCATTTCCCACCACCAGCGGCCGGCACGAAGGTCCTCCCCTTTTTCGATGGCACGGGTACAAGGCTGGCATCCAATGCTTGGGAAACCCTGATCGTGGAGTTTATTATAAGGTATATTGTTACTATTTATGAACTCCCACACCTGCTCTTCGCTCCATTCGAGCAAAGGGTTAATTTTGATCAGCCCGTTTGCGGCATCCCATTCCACAATTTGCAGATCGGTGCGTGTAACGGATTGCTCACGGCGCAGACCGGTAATCCAGGCTTCCTTGCCTTCCAAAGCCCGGCGGAGCGGAACAATTTTACGGACATGGCAGCATAATTTACGGTTTTCGATACTTTCGTAAAACAGGTTTATTCCTTTGGTATTCACCATTTCTTCCACCTGGGTAGTATCAGGATAATAGGATTTTATACTTATTCCGTAGCGATTTACCGTGCGATGAAGCAAGTCGTAAGTTTCTGGAAATACACGACCGGTATCCAAAGTAATGATATTTGCCGTCTTGTCGATTTTTGAAAGCATATGCGTAATCACCTGATCTTCGGCACCCAAACTGCTTGCAAAAGTAATTTTGTCGCCAAATAAATCAAGTGCTTTTTCAAGAATATCTTCAGACGTGAGACCGGCCCATTGTGTGTTGAGTAATTCAATATTTTGTGTAGGATTCATGGTCAGGTTATAATTTTATTTCACTGAGTTTAAATGATCGGTCGGCTACCACTCCCTTTTCCGATTGCACCACGGTACAACATTCAACGGCAGCATCGTGTTCGAAAAACAAAATGTATTGCTTTTCCGCAGCCTCATTCAGAAATTCTTCCTTTTCGGTAAGAGTTACCAAAGGCTCAATATCCACCGAAGGAATAAATGGGATTGGAATATTTGATTGGGTAGGAATAAAATCAGCCATATAAACAATGGTTTGATTTTCGGTGTGGATAAAGGGTATAATTTGTCCGCGGGTGTGGCCGTTATAAATTTTTAGCGTAATTTGATCGAAAGGCTGCATTCCTTCTTCCAGTAAGTGAAGCCGTCCACTTTCAAGCAAAGGATTGAGATTGTCTCTGAAAAAAGCGGCTCCTTCGCGTTTATTCGGGTTCATGGCCCAATGCCAATGCGCATTCGAAACCCAATATTGAGCATTTTCAAACACGCAAACTACATTTCCATTTTCATCAATTCGGGTAGCAGCGCCTACATGATCGTCGTGAAGGTGAGTTAAAAGCACATCCGTAATATCGCTTGCACTATAGCCTGCCTGCTCCAGAGATTTCAGTATATTTATTCCCGGTTCCCGGTAACGGACAGCATAATACTTCTCATTTCGTTTTTCGCCAAGCCCAACGTCAATAAGTACCTTTTTTTCTTTGTGGATGATCAGCAGGCAACGGGTAGTTATATCAATGGCATTGTTTTCATCAGCCTTGTGTTTTCGCGACCATAATGATTTTGGCACCACACCAAAGGCAACACCCCCATCCATTTTCCAGTTGTCGGCAATTACAGGAATTAGCTTCATTTAATCAAATTTATTGTATCGGCAAAGGTAATCTTTTTGAGGATTTCAGAATTAACCCTTAATTGAATCGAATCAATACTGTTGTTCTACTGATGCTGTTAATAAACAGGTAGCTTTTTCTTTTTCGCTTCACTATAATTTCAACTTTCTGTTTTACCTTCGCACATCTGAAATATAAAAGCGCAATTAGTATGATTGAAAACCGGGTTCATTTTATAGCAATCGGGGGAAGTGCAATGCACAACCTGGCTATAGCACTGCATCTCAAAGGATATAAAGTTACAGGTTCGGACGATGAAATTTTCGATCCGGCACGATCACGCCTCGAATCCTATGGTTTGTTGCCCAAAGAATTTGGCTGGTTTCCCGAAAAACTTGATCATTCCATTGATTCCATCATTCTTGGAATGCATGCCCGTGGCGACAATCCTGAACTGGCAAAAGCCAAAGAACTTGGCCTGAAAATTTATTCATACCCTGAATTCCTTTACGAACAAAGCAAAGATAAACTTAGGGTTGTAATCGGCGGAAGCCATGGAAAAACGACTATAACGGCCATGATTCTTCATGTATTGCATTCGTGCGGTGTGGATACTGATTACATGGTAGGTGCAAAGCTCGAAGGATTTGAAGTAATGGTGAGGCTCACGGAGGAAGCCAAAGTGATGGTTTTTGAAGGAGACGAATACCTTACATCAGCCCTTGATCTGCGCCCTAAGTTTCACCTGTATAGGCCTGATATTGCTTTGGTTAGCGGTATTGCCTGGGATCATATGAATGTATTCCCGACTTTTGAAAATTATATAGAACAGTTCCGGATTTTCATGAAAATGATTCCTGATTCCGGTGCATTAATTTATTGCAACGCAGATCCAGAGGTTAAAAAAGCCGTGGAATCGGTTCATGGCAAGCTAAAAATGCTGCCTTACGGTGTTCCAAAACATACTGTATCGGATGGCAAAACTATACTTCATTCCGCCGAAGGTGATTTTCCGTTAATGATTTTTGGACAACACAACCTGATGAACCTCGAAGGCGCCAGGTTGGTCTGCAATCAGTTAAATATCAGTAATATTGATTTTTATAAAGCCATTTCCACATTTAAAGGTGCTTCGAACCGGTTGGAACTCATTGCTAAGAAAACAGGATTTAACGCTTACCGCGATTTTGCACATGCTCCATCGAAATTAAAAGCCACCATACAGGCTGTAAAAGAACAATATCCCGAAAGGCGGCTTGTGGCTTGTTTTGAGTTGCATACTTTTAGCAGCCTGAACAAGGATTTTCTAGAGCAATATTCAGGATGCATGGAAAAGGCAGATTTAGCGGTTGTGTTTTTCTCTCCTCATGCCCTGGCGTTAAAAAAGCTTCCCATGCTGTCGTCTTCCGATATTATACATTCGTTTGGCAAAGAGAACTTGCTTGTTTATTCTGACGCAAAACAGTTTCAGGCGTTTCTGCAAAGTCAGGAATGGGCGAATTCGAACTTGCTTTTAATGAGCTCAGGTAATTTTGATGGGATGCAGGTGAAGGAGTTTGCGGGGGAATTGGGGAAATAGAGAAATAGAGAAATAGAGAATTAGAGAAATAGAGAAATAGGGAAATAGAGAATTAGAGAAATAGTGAAATAGTGAAATAGTGAAATAGGAAAATAGGAAATAGTATGGTAGTACAGGGCACTTTGAGGCTTTGTTGAGCGAATTTGTAGTTATTTATTTTAAGGTTTTTGACAGTTCCGGCATAATGAACATTAGCAGGTAAACTCTGTTTTTAATAGCATTCAGAATAGTTTATTCTGAATGCTTTATTCTTTAAAAATTCTTTTTAAACTTAATTTATATCTTCGCATGAATGGTTCGCAAAAACTGATTGTCTGGCTTAAACAAACAAGAGCAAATTTTTTATTCCTTGCCGTATTCCTTAATGCTATCGGCATTGGATTGGCATACAAATACTTACCCATTGGCAGCAACCTTCACATCTTCGATATGGTGCTTATCATTCTGGGAACAATGGCGGCTCACGTATCGGTGAATCTCTTTAATGAGTACTCCGATCATCGCACCGGTATCGACTTCAATACAAAACGCACTCCCTTTAACGGAGGCAGCGGCATGATGATTCAAGGACTCACAAGCCCAACTGCGGTTCTTACTTCTGCCATAGTAACACTTCTTTTTGCCATGGCTATCGGCATTTATTATTCTATTATCAGCCACTGGTTTCTCTTACTGATTATTGGGGTTGGAGCTATATCCATAGTGGGCTATACCGATGTATTGGCAAAATACATGCTTGGTGAATTGTTTGCGGGACTTTCTCTTGGCAGCCTGGTGGTTGTCGGCACTTTTATAGCGCTTACAGGATCGCAATCGTTAACTGTTTTACAACTTATTCCATTGGAAGTGTGGCTATTATCAATTCCTCCGGGTTTATTAACTGCCTTGCTTTTATTGTTGAACGAATTCCCTGATATGGAAGCTGATAAACAAGGTGGCAGAAATCACCTTCTTATACGTTTCGGAAAAAGAAGCGGTGCATATATATATAGTGCCGGTGCCATTCTCACTTACCTTATCATAATAGCATTGCCATTGCTTGGAATTTCCTCATATTGGGTTTATATCGCACTTATTCCATTGCCGCTGGTTGCTATGAATATCCGTACCACATTGCTATACAATAATGATTTGCCAAAATTTATTCCTGCCATGGGTGGAAATGTAATTGCTATATTGGCAACCGATTTGCTGCTTGCCGGATCTTTTGTACTGGCAATATGGATTTAGAGAACCATAAATGAATGGCAGTAATTTTAGCTGTCTGTCAATATTTTTTTTCTTCCCACATATCGAGCATGCTCACACAACTGCTGTCGGGTTCTGCTACAGTTGTTGTAAATTTTAATGTTTTTTTGCCTTCGGACCAGAAAATGACCGGCATTTTTTCGCCACCAAATTCACCGTTGCTTTGTGAATAATTTTCACCGTCGTCATTCACCGCCGACATACTGAACATATAAGGGCCTTTTCCCATAAAACGATAGAGATGTACCTTTGACAAATCATAAAATACCATAGTTACCTCGCCGCATAAGGTGCCATTTTCCTTAAAGAGCCGTTTCCGGAACTTCCTTGCCCCCGGGAAATCCCTTTCCAGCTTTTCGCCATTCAGCCACATTTTAGTTAATTCCTCATAATCAGCTGTAATCTCGCCTGTTGAATCAATAAGGCTCGAAAAGATATTCACATATTTTATAGTTAGTTTGCACGAGTTTTCGCCGGTTAGCTTAATCGTATATTCCTTACGCTCGCAGGTGAGGCAACCTACAACGAAAACAGGAATTAATAGCAGGATCAGGAAGCGTAGTAATTTCTTAATAACAGGCATACTCTCAAAGGATATTGATTACAAATGTAAAGAAATTATAACCACTGGCGAAATATGCATTTCCTGATACTTATTCTGCCATGCGAATCGAAAAACCTGGCAGAGCCTCGTAAACAAATTACTATATTTGCGCTCTTTTAAAATTACAATGCCTGAAATTTTTAGCGACTTATATTCCAACATCCTCGACACTTCGTGGTTAGAAGTGGTTGCCGTTATTTTTGGAATACTCAGCGTATGGTTTGCCCGCAAGGAAAACATCTGGGTTTATCCCACCGGAATTGTAAACGTGCTGGTTTATGTTTACCTGTGCTTTTACGCCGGATTATATGCCGATATGGCCATTAACGCTTTTTATTTTGTGATGAGCGTTTTCGGTTGGTATAACTGGTCAAGGCGAACCGAAACTTCGGAACATCTTCCAATCAGCAGCCTGAGTGTGAAGCAATGGCTTTTTTATACCTTGCTTATTTTGGTTGCATTCGGAATTATCTACTATGTTCTTTCAAATTATACCGATAGCACAGTTCCAAAATTCGATTCATTTACCACAGCCTTATTTATTGCCGGTATGTGGTTGATGGCGATCAAAAAGGTCGAAAACTGGCTGCTTTGGATTCTTGGCGATGTGCTTGTAATTCCAATGTTTGCAGTAAAAGGGCTGGCATTCACAAGCTTACAATATATTGTCTTCCTCGTTTTGGCAGTCATGGGATATATTGAATGGCGCAAACGATTAATCTCAAAGCAGATTTCATGATGCGCATTTCAATTACAGGCCCCGAATCAACTGGTAAATCTTGGTTAGCAAGGCGATTGGCTGAGCATTATGAAGCCAAATGGGTGCCTGAATATGCCCGTAAATATCTTGAAACTATCAACAGGCCATACACTTACGATGATATCCTGGTAATAGCCCAAAACCAATTTCAGCAAGAAAATTCAGCCGACAATAGTGATGATCTGCTTTTCTGCGATACCGATTTTTGTGTTACAAGTATCTGGTGTAATGTAAAATATGGTAAATGTCATGATTGGATAACTACAAAACTGCCAGAGAATCATTACAGCCTGTACCTGCTTTGCGATATTGATTTGCCCTGGGAGTACGATCCTTTGCGCGAGCATCCCGAAATGCGCTCCGGACTTTTCGGAATGTACCGGGATCTTATGCAGGAATACAATTTTAATTACCATGTTGTAAATGGATTCGGGGAAGAAAGGTTGCAAAATGCAGTTGGTTTTATAGATGAGTATCTCAAATCCATACCAGGAATATAAATGCTTGCTTATGTTGCAGTAATTTTTA
>JBBSDG010000252.1:0-6619 GCA_038249635.1 Bacteroidales bacterium
AGTACTTTGCGGATGGCATCTTCCGTATGAGGGATATCCGTAAGAACATCCTCAATTTCTTTCGGGTCGGCATGTGAGAAATAATCACCGTAAATGCGTGTATTCAGGATAATTCCATTCCGCACATTCATGCAAAATTCGATGGTGCCACTGTGATCGGTACGTACCGTTTTGCGGAAATTATAGTCGGGCGAAATCCCAAAATTCCAGTCCCAGGTGCTGTATTTTGATTGAGATAATTCCTCAATCAGCCGATGATCTTCTTCCGAAAGTTCATAAAAACGGGCATCCGGATACATTTCGTGGATATGTTGCTGGATCAGACCCGAAAACTGCATAACATCCATTGGTTTCTGAAGATGTTCGCTGATGTTGGTTACCCGGCTACGAACAGATTTCACGGCTTTATCCTGGAATTTTGCTGGATCAACTTTCAGCGCCTGGCTAAGATTGGTCATTGTAGCTGAGAACAGCAGTGTTCCGTGGTGAAAAACCCGGTTTTTCCATACCATTTCGGCATTACCCGAGAACTTTTTACCTTCAATGGTAAGATCATTCCTGCCTTCGAAACGGGCATCTATACCCAGTTTCTGTAGCACATCAAGGATGGGTTCGGTATATTTGCGGAAATTATTCTGCGAATACTCTTTGTTGGATTGTATAAAAGTAAAATTGAGGTTTCCCAAATCGTGAAACACGGCGCCTCCGCCGGTAAGCCTTCGCACCACATGTATATTATTTTCTTTCACAAAATCAATATTGATCTCCGAAAGCGTATTCTGGTGTTTACCAATTATGATAGCCGGCTCATTTCGCCAAAGCATAAAAATATCCTCGGAGGATTCTTTAAGGAAATATTCCTCTGCGGCAAGGTTAAAATAGGGATTGGTATGATTGCGTTTAACGATAAGCATATATTGAATTTTAGATCAAAATTAGTATTTCCGTTTAAGTTGTGACTGATTACCTGAAATGAAACGCCAAAAGAAAAAATCTTTCTTTCCTAACAGTTCAAATCTTCTTATAGTTCAACTATTTCATGATTTTAAATAGATTTTCATATTTAGCCTTCAATTGTAGTATATTTACCCGATATTTTACCCACCTGATTATTAACCCCTAAATTACAAACATATGTTTTTAGCTGTACTTGGAATTATTGTAATTGTTCTTGGTTTTTTGAATGCCAGGACCGAATCGCCATTTAAACCCTATTCCGGCATTATCCGGATTGTAGGATTCCTGATGGTTTTAGCTGGTGCCGGTTTATCGGCTGTAAAACAAATTGAGCCAGGCAATGTGGGAGTTCAGAAACTCTTCGGGAAAGTAAGTGATAGAACCCTCGAAAGCGGGCTAAATGTTATTAATCCTTTGGTTGAAGTGGTGACTTTCGATATCCGCACCCAAAATTATACCATGTCGGCTGTAAAAGATGAAGGCGATAAAGGTGGTGACGATGCCATCCGCGTGCTTTCGGCCGATGGACTTGAAGTTGTAATTGACCTTACAGTTCTTTATAAAGTGCTGCCTTATGAGGCTCCACGCATTCTGAAAGAAATCGGGACTGATTACCGGAATACCATTGTACGTCCTATTTGCAGAACCAAAATCAGAGATAACGCTGTATATTATGATGCTGTAGCTTTGTATTCATCAAAACGAGATGAATTCCAGGGGCGGATTTTCAAAACCATAGAAAGCGATTTTAAAAGCCGTGGCCTTTTACTTGAACAACTCCTTGTGAGGAATATAACATTGCCAGCTTCAGTAAAAACTACGATTGAATCAAAAATCAATGCAGAACAGGATGCACAGAAAATGACTTTTGTACTCCAGAAAGAAAAACAGGAAGCCGAACGTAAAAGAGTGGAAGCACAGGGTATTGCTGATTACCAGAAGATTCTGAGTACCGGCCTCAGCGACAAGCAGCTTCAATACGAAATGATCAAAGCCATTGCCACATCACCTAATGCCAAACTGATTATTATGGACAGCAAACGTAGCGCTCCGTTTATAATTGATGCGAAATAAAAGCTGAATCCAAAATCTCTTTATGTAATTCATAAACTAAAAAAGTCCTGCTAACCACAGGACTTTTTTTTCAATTAATCATTTTGCCAAAAACAATTAACACATAAACCATCAATTAAATGGATGGAATTTCATTATTTTCAGCCGGATTTTCGGCAACAAATTTGTTTACATCGAAACGCAGGTAGTCGAATTCATTTGCCGGTATTTCGGAAAATTCAACTGAATTGTTTGCACTAAAATTATTAACCTCAAAACGAAGGTAATCAAATTCATTTACGGCAGGCAACTCCGATATTTCAGCGTTGTGAGAAGCAGCAAAGGTATTTACATCAAAACGCAGGTATGTAAACTCATTTGCCAAGGGCAGCTCCGATATTTCAGAATTGTCGGCAGCAACAAAATTATTTACGTTAAAACGCAGGTATGTAAACTCATTTGCCAAGGGCAGCTCCAATATTTCAGAATTGTCGGCAGCAACAAAATTATTTACGTTAAAACGCAGGTGCCGGAAGTCGTTGTGGGAAATTGCTGACGAAACGGCTGCATCTATTTTGTTTTTTACTGCCGAAATCTGGTTTTTAGCACTTGTTTTTTCGCCATCACCTGTATAACTGTTGTATGTATTTGCAATTGAAGATGTTGACATGAAAAATATCAGGATCAAAGAAGCTAAGGTTGTTGTGATTTTTGTTGTTTTCATTTTTTATGTTTCTATTCTCTTGCGAGGAGGATTTAAAATTGGTTTGTTTTATTACGATTGTGAATATGACGGTTTCCTTTGTTGAAAGTTACAGAAAATCCGTAAAAGTGTAAAAGCAGATGAATACATTTGAAGAATTTTATATCAAAAAGCCTCGCTCTCAATGAATTAATCCGCAATACTAGTACGTTTTATACTTTGCTTAACAAAACAATCAAGATGATACTATTGTTCGTTTATATGATCCTCTAGTTTAAATTGTTTTTTAAATCACTCAATGTCAGCATATTTAAATTAATATTCTTTTTGATCAGCATAATTCAATCTTTAATGTTTTGGAAACACAATTAAGATCAATATCTTTGAATTTACTTTTACAGATATCAATCTCAGAAATCGCCTACTTAGATGCTCCATATCCTAACTCCGACAAGCCAGAACCTAAAATATTTCCCACAAAGTCGCTGAGAACACAAAGAAGCTTAATGAACTTTGTGTCTTCGTGGGATTAAATATTTTGCCAAAAAATACAATTCAACTATTGCTAAGGCACTAAAATAAAAATATGCCAAAAGGTATTTACTCCATTCATCCTGACCGTATTGATCAGCTCCGTATCCTGGTTGAGAATACCATAGGTTTTTCGTTGCATTCCAACAACAATTTTGAAGTTTTATCCAATTTTATTTTTCAACAAACAGGCGACTTGCTTAGTAAAAGCACGTTACGCCGGGTTTTTCAGTTCAACTCAGCCTATAAGCCTACAGAGGCAACGCTGGGATTAATTTGCAAATCAATTGGATTTGAAGGATGGAAAGATTTTAACCTTAACCAATCCTTTGAAATGCAATTTGAAATAGCCCATTATATTTCGATGGTGCGATTGAACGGAACACTGAACCGGGACCTGATAAATAAAATCCTGGCCGAAAATCGTGAAAACCCTTATCTGGTTTCTTTGCTCGACACAATAATACAGGTAGCTATTGCTAACCGCGATATCTCCTTTTTAAGGGATATTTTTACATTATTTGCGGCATTCGAAAATCTGAAACACTTCCACAAAATTTATTTTTTATCGCATACCCTGGTAATCAGCCTCATCCGGTCAGGTTTGATGAACGAACTGATACCCTTTTACGGCGCCGATGCAAAGGCTCAGTTGTATCTGGTTGAATGGTATGTTGACGAAGACAACCTGAACGGCTATTACTACGATTTATTGCAGGTTTATCACCAGAACAAGAAAACGCCCGAAGCTATACTTTTCTACAACTGCCTTATGTACAAACATGCCATGGAGAACAACCTGGATGTTAACAAATGGGCAATAAAAATACTTAATTTCAAGGATGACTATAAAATTCATCCCGTGCCCAGAGCCCGAAGGTTTACCATAATACTCATAGAAGCCAAGGATAAACCGAAAGAACTGAAGGTGATCCGTCGTTCAGTTATTACATTTATGCACAGCCTGATTGAAGATGACAAAATCCTGGTTAGTATCTTGTTTTGCAGGATGCTATTCAAAAAAAGATACAATGACCTGCTTTCGGAAATTCTTATCCTTATGCCCGAAAGAGACGGGAAAAGTGCTGATATTTTCAGTCGCATCCACCGTAACCAACTTATTATATACCAGGCTTATAATTTATTTATGCAAGCCAAACATCCGGAAGCTATTTTGAAACTCAGCAAGTTCAATCCTTTGCTTGTTGATTTATTCTGGCGTAATTCGATAATGAGTGATTTTGAGGAGATTGCAGGAATGATAAATGGTGGAGATAAATTTGATATTTAACAGGGATTAATCCTATTTCAAAATGTACTGGCTATTTCTTTCCGTTTCGCTTTACGCTGTAAATAATGTACTTTGGAAAATATTTGTTAAGAATGAAAATCCGCTACGGCTTATCAGTCGCAGGGCAATATTTACAGTGGCAATCGCTTTTACAGCCATTTGGTTTACAAAAGCAGATGTGATAAGTTTTGTTCAGAATCCAAAAGCTATATATGTATTGGCCGGTTCCTTATTTGGCGTGGCCGGGCTGGTAATGATGGTTACATTTTTAAAAACCGGAAGCCTGGTGCGTATGGGATATTATTCGCTGCTGGGAACTTTTATTGCCGGAACTTACACGTATATTTTCAGGGAAACACCTTTTTCGTATAAGATATTGCTTGGGGCAATACTGATTTTAACAGGCTACCTCGTTTTTTTATTTGATGAAAAACACAAAGTAAAAACCGAACCCGTATTATGGACCCAGCACCTGCTGTTAACCGGGATGATTCTTAGTTTTTCGGTTTCCGTGCTTATCATGTGGGAATGCCTCAAAATATTTCCCCCACTGGCTGTTATAACAACGCAGGAAGTAATTGTGTTGCTGTTTACTACCGGTGCATACCTGTTTCTGAAAAAGAGGATCTCAGCCGACAATCCGCAAAGGATTACCATCCGCAATACCGCCATTATGGCGGTTGTAATATTTGCCGCTATTTTAACCGGAACCCTGGGATTGAAAACAGCCGATCCATTCCTGGCTTCGCTTACCAGTATTGGTGCGCCGGTGCTAACTGTACTTGCGGGGAGTATTGTTTTTAAAGATAAGCTAAGGCTGATACACCTGGTTTCATTAATGTTTATGATTGTTGGAGCTATGGCGTTGGCATGGCCTGCGTAACCAATTACTACAGTAGTCCGTAAACTTTTATTGCCTATACAATTTCTTTTATATCTTACAGCGGGAATCTCAGTTTTAGCGTTGAAACTACGTTGGGTTATTAAAGTATTGTTTCTATTTGATCCTATTTGAAAAAGCATAAGAATTTTAACTGTTATAATTTTACAATCGGCAAAAAGCAACCTGCCGTGTTGAAGTAATGCATGTTTTAGTATTAGCTAAATAAATCCCTGGTGAATACTATCGTCGATTTTAGAACCTGTTGAAATATGGGAAACTGAAGGCGATGCAGCTTGTCCGGTGAGTTTTCCATATTTCGACAGTATAAAAGGTTGTTAAAAAAGGATTTATTAATACTTTGATTTTTTCAGCCTGATTCTGTCAGCCAGAAAACCAAAAGCGAATGACCAAACTAGTTCTTAAGGCAAATAAAAGATAAAAATTAATACTCATACATACCTGGTTTGTATATGCTTTATCAATCTGAAAAAATTGCCCGCGTTGAATCAGAAAAAAGAGATCAAAGTACAGACTGCGCAACAAATCCTATTTGCCAGGTAATAACATGTATAAATAATGATTTGATTTTTGTAAACAGTAATTCAGAATTGTACTGCAAATACAGCATGTCCTTTGGAAATGGATTTATCTGCATGTTTGAGGGAAGAAAGAAATATTATCATGAGTTTCACAAGTGAGATTGTGCCTTTCGGAAATCTTCATCTCTGCCCGTTCCGCAGGCCTTATAAAGCAGAACTCATCTTTTTCTAAACTCACTCCTTCGGTGGAAAATAATCGTTTTGAATCAATACCCAATTATCAGCAACAATAATTATGCATTTATTGAGAACTATACGTCTTTCCTGCTTAACATTCATACTATTGAATATTCTGTTTTTTACTTTCAACGTCTCGGTTCTGGCACTACCAACTCATAACGGAACTTTTAATATGCCAACCAGTCACATATTGGATGAAAGTCTATATTCAGGTATTGGATTATGGATGATTATAGCGTTGGTTTTCAGCTTTTTGTTAAATAGATTCCTTCATATTAAAGAAAACAAACCTGATATTGATACTAAACCTGTAATTGCAGCTCCGAAGAACGTTGATTTTAAAAATGATATTCGTAAGTTAAATGAAATCAAGCCGGTAGTGAAATCCTTAATTGTAGAAAAATGTCTAATGGATTAGAATC
>JBBSDG010000253.1:0-6613 GCA_038249635.1 Bacteroidales bacterium
ACAGCAATAAATCATTCGCGAATAAAAATCAAACTTTCGATGCATGCAAACTATTCTGGGGAAATCCTACTTATGGAACAGGCGATCTTAAAGGTGCAATTACCTCATTTCAGTGGGGCGATGCCGATTTCTATCTGCTTGATAACCGCTGGTATCGCGATGCTGATGAAATCAATAAAGAAAACAAGACCTTGCTTGGTGAAAAACAGCTCGGCTGGCTGCTCGAAAGCCTGCTTACAAGCAAAGCAACCTATAAAATTGTGGCTATGGGTGGGCAGTTTTTATCTGATGCCAGTGCTAATACCGAAGCATATTCATCCAGCGGTTTTGGTAAGGAACGGGAACAAATTATCAATTTTATATACGAATACAATATTAAAAATGTAATTTTTATAACTGGCGATGTTCACTTCTCGGAAATATCAGTTCTGAAAAAAGAAGGGAAACCTACTATCTGCGATTTTACTTTCTCCGCACTCACTTCCGGGCCAAATACATCAGGCGAATCCTGGAAAAATACATTGCGGGTGCCTGGTACAGTGGTGATGGAACGAAATTATGGAATGATCAGGTTCAGCGGTCCGGCAAAAGCCCGTAAACTAACTGTGAGTTGTTTTAACTCTGATAATAAAAAGATGTGGGAACAGGTTTTCGGACAGGAATAAACAAAGTTTCTGAAATATCCAGAAATCGCCCACCATACTGTTAAAATTATTTTAACCTCTTTATAATCCTGAGGCTATGCGTGTAAGCTCCCTGTTCGGTGCTGAAAATACCATTGTGATCTATCCTGTCAATTTTTACCTTTCCTGAGGCGTGAAGTATTTTACCCGGCTCAACTATGATGCCCACATGAATTATTTCACCATCCGGATTATCGAAAAAAGCAAGATCGCCGGGAACCATCTCATCAACAAAATCAATAACCTCGGCTTTTGCCAGTGCCTGTTTAGCTGCATCGCGTGGCAGGTTAATTCCACAACTGTGATTCACAACCTGCACCAATCCCGAACAGTCGATTCCCATAATGCTTCGGCCACCCCATAAGTAAGGTGTATTCAGATAATCCATTGCCATGGCGGCAACTTTCGAGGCATTAAATTTCCTTGGAATGGCTTTTCCCTTGTTTATAGTAGTATAAGCTTTATCCCCAAGATGAAAAGTGTTATTGGCTAATAAAGGCATATGACATCCTTTACCAAGTAAGATAAAAGTACTGTCGTTTTTGCAATAGCATTCGGCAGTTTTTTCAACAACAACATGATTTGTACTGTTTCTAAGCTTTTCAATAAATTCATTGGAAACTACAAGTGCTTGTTTGCGGTCAATAAAGCCTTCGTAATTATCAATATGCAAGCGTATCGACAGCCAATTCCCTCTTTCTTCGAGTACACTGAAAGTCTCGCCAAATAAAATTTGTGTCACCATTTCACTCCGGTCCGAAGGTTCAATTCGTACGGGAACTTGCGATAAAGGGCATATTGCGTTCATAATCATTAAGATAAAGAGCTTTAATTGACTAAGATCATTAGTTGAATAGGAAAAATAGAGCCATTGAGTAGTCAAAGATAGTAATTGATGGTTTGAAAACAAAAATTCATATATTCGTAAGCTCTATTCCGGTCCGATGAAATTATATATTACCAAGCGACAATGGCGTAATTATTACCAGGTAAACAAGATATTATTGTTCCTTCTCACGCTGGTAATTTTGCTGGCTTTGTTTCCGCGCGAAGGGAAATTCAAGTATGAGTTTCAACGGGGGAAACCCTGGCAGCACGAAGATCTTATTGCTCCTTTTGATTTTGCCATACTCAAGCCACAGCAGGAATTACAGAAGGAACGCAAGACCGCTTTAACCGAAGCATACTTGTTTTTCAGAGTTGATAATAATAAAATTGAATTCGCAAAAAGCGATTTTCTGGCACGTTTGGATCGGGAAGGAGCTACGATGACAACTTCGGAGAAAGAGCAGGCAGTAAAAGTGGGTTTTGCTTTGCTCGATAGTATTTATAAAAGAGGGATAATGGAAATGATCCCTGAACTGGAAAAGAAAAATTCCGATTTCAAAATAGCTTTACTTGACGAAAATGTGGCAAAGATTGTTCCCGTGAACAGTTTATTTACAATCAGTAAAGCAAATGAATATATTTTGCTGAACCTAACCAATACACAGGGTGTTGACGGTAAATTTATTCTGCCTTTATTGCAGGCTACATTAATGCACAATGTATTATTCGACGAAGATTTAACTCTTATACAGCGCGAGCAGTCGCTCACAGGCATTTCGATTACGCGCGGTATGGTGCAAAAAGGCGAGCGTGTTATTGCAAAAGGCGAACTGGTTAACGAATCCAAGTTTCAACAGCTTGAATCACTCCGGCTGGAGTATGAGTCAAAATCAGGATCAGGATATAATTTTAACATGATTCTGCTGGGACGATTCATCCTGATTTCGATGGCACTCATGGTGTTTGGGTTGTTTTTGTTTACTTTCAGACATGATATTTATTCCGAAAACCGGAATATTGTTCTTATGCTTTTGCTCATCACTATCATGGTTACATTTACCACATTGGTAATGAATATGCAGGTTTCGTATATCATGGCTGTTCCTATTTGCATGGTTCCTATTATTGTCCGGACATTTTATGATACACGCCTGGCTTTATTCGTTCACATCATCACGGTAATTATACTGGGATTCCTTGTTCCCAATAGTTTTGAATTTCTGTTTATGCAGCTTATAACCGGTATTATTACCATTATCAGCATCGTACGATTGCATCACCGCTCGCAGTTCTTTTTCACCTCTCTCATGATCATGGTTTCATATTCGTCTATTTATGTAGGAATGACTTTAATGCAGGAAGGATCGTTTGAACAGATTATCCGGATGAATTTTGTGATGTTTGGAATAAGTGCTTTGCTTACACTGTTTTCGTACCCGCTTATTTATCTTTTCGAGCGCATGTTCGGGATGATCACCGATGTTTCGCTGATTGAATTGTCGGATACCAATTCAAAACTGCTGCGCGAACTGGCCATTACATCGCCGGGGACTTTTCAGCACTCGCTTATTGTATCAAATATTGCCGAAGAGGCTGCCCGTGCTATTGGTGCTAATTCGTTGCTCGCCCGCACAGGTGCGCTTTATCACGATATAGGGAAAATGGATATGCCGATGTATTTTATCGAAAACCAGTCGGGAGGCATTAATCCACACGATGATCTTTCGTACGAGGAAAGTGCACGGATTATTACCGGTCATGTGATACGAGGGATTGAGAGAGCCAGACTGAATAAGCTCCCGGAAGCAATTATTGATTTTATCCGCACCCACCACGGAACCCGCTACACTCAGTATTTTTTCAATAAATTCAAACAGGAGTCCGAAGGCGAACCATTTGACGAATCGCCATTCCGCTACCGCGGGCCAATTCCTTTCTCAAAAGAAACCTCTATATTGATGATGGCCGATTGTATCGAAGCTGCTTCACGCGCTCTGAAAGCTCCAACAGAGGAGGAAGTAAGCGATTTGGTAGAGCGTTTAATCGACAATCAGATGGATCAGAAACAGTTCAGGAATTCGTTGCTCACCTTGAGAGATATATCAACCATCAAGAAAATTATAAAAAAGAAATTACTGAGTATATATCACATCAGGATCGAATATCCATCGTCGCATTGATTCATATCTTTATGGATAGCTTCGGATTGGCCAGGTATTGATTTGCGGCTGGTCCAAGATTAAAAATAAGATCCAAAATGCTCATATCCGGCTTAAATCCGTTGTTTTCGTCAAATACCTGAATGTACCTTGGGAATTCTGGCGTAACAGCTTCATATGAGTTTTTCTTTGGATGAAAACTATTTCGTAAATCAGCTATCCCTGGTTTAATTTCAAAATCATTAGTATTAATTGGTTTTATAGTATTGATTTGTAATGCTTTGAATATCGTATTTAGTAATTCCCCGTTATGATCAACAAGAAGCTCCTTATTTTTGAATAATACAGGTTCAAAAAGATCGCGGTAATACAGGAAGTAAGGCGATTTATTATATGCAGTTATAATTGACCTCCAGTGAAGTAATTGCCAGTTTCCCGAATTGTCAATCTGAATATCACAGGTTTTGGTATGATTGCCGTTTACCCGTTTTACAGGCACAGTAAGGCTTAATATGCCCGATGAGGTGGCAATGTTGCAGCGGTTGCGGAAAGTTTGTTTTGGGTAAGTTTCGTGTATTTCAATTTCCACTCTTTCCGATTGCAAGGCAGCAGCTATCCAGGAAATGGGCGGAAAATATGCTGTTGAAAGCAGAATGGGTTGCATACCTTGGTTTTGCTACAAATGTACAAAAAAGAAAAAGGGCAGCCGATTGGGCCACCCTTTCAAAATAGAGTAATCAGTATTAGTTCGATGGAAGCAATACCTCATTAATGGCATCCGTCATTGCCTGCTTGGGTAAAGCACCCTGTGCCATCTGTGGTTTTCCGTCTTTCGGACAGAAAAGAAGTGAAGGAATGCTTTGAATACCAAAGGCTGCTGCCAGTTCCTGCTCAACTTCGGTATTTACTTTGTAGATGTTGATTTTGCCATCAAATTCTTTAGAAAGTTCTTCCAGAATTGGGGCAACCATTTTACATGGACCGCACCAGTCGGCATAAAAGTCAATAAGGCAGGGCAAAGCACCTTCAAATTTCCATTCCTGGTTTTGTTCGTAATTGAATACTTTTGTAAGGAAAGTTTCTTTCGTTAAATGTTCCATTGTGTCTGTATTTTATTTTTTTTTAGATTTTTTGATTTACTTTTTCTTCAATAACACTTCCGTGATTACCTTTTCGTAGGTTTCTTTTGACAAGGCACCTTGCGTCATCTGGGGATCACCTTCTGCCGGGCAGAAAAATACGGTTGGAATACTCTGTATGCCAAAATACTGAGCCAATTCCTTTTCCTTGTCAACATCCACTTTATAAATTGTGATCTGCCCTTTGTAGGTTTGCGAAAACTCAGCCATAATTGGAGCCACCAATTTACAAGGCCTGCACCAATCGGCATAGAAATCAATCACACAGGGCTTATCACCAATAAACGTCCAAGCCTTGGGGTTTTTCTCAAAATCATAGATTTTTTCAAGAAACATGGCCTTAGTAAGTTGTACAACATTTTCGTTTGCTGATGTTGTTGCCGGGTTTTCACCTGGCGTTCCAGAGCCTGACTCATCTGCCATACTTGTTGCCGTAACGCCGGTATTCGGATTCTTATCGGCTGTGGCTGCTCCACCGCAACTGCTTAGCCATACTACCGAAAGAAATGCTATTCCAATAACTGTCTTTTTCATTTTGTGGTTTTTATGGGTTATGACGGATTTTATTTATGCTGCAAAAATAGTTTATTTTTTATTATATCGCATAAATATCACCATTTATTTGTAGTTTTGTCAACAAACATCATGCCACTGCAATTTTGTCATGAAATTGTCATAATCTTCATCATTATAAACGCATGGAAGCTCAAAGAGTTGTAAACCTGAAAGAATTAATAGGCCAGCTAAGCCCGGACTCCTTTAAAGAAACGTTCAGTACTCAGGACGAATGTCTTGAAATTCTGGCTAATGCCAAATGGGCAGATGGCTTTGTTTGCCGGCATTGTGGTAATGAACGGTTTTGTCAGGGACGCAATTCTTTTTCGCGCAGGTGCACCCGATGTAAAAAAGAAGAATCAGCCACGGCTCATACTATTTTCCACCATTGCCGTATTGATCTTCCGCTTGCCTTCGAAATAGCGTATATGGTTTGTGGCTCTCCGGCAATGCCTGCATCCGAAATTTCTCATGTTCTTGAAACCCGTCATATGACCTGCCTCAATTTCAAAAAGCGAATTCTGCATTGCCTTCAATCGGATGGAAAGCTGATTCCTGATCTGAAATAATACAAGTTATCATAAAAAAAGCCTGTAAAATAATATTTCACAGGCTTTAATTTCCAAAAGGTAATACTATGTTATTCAGGCGTTCTTGCTATCCATCCTGATACTTCATTAGCAATTTTAACATTGTATTCGAAAGCAATTTGCCTGTAGTTAATCAGGTCAACAACGGTACCTATAAAGCAGAGACCTGCCGTGAAAAAATATAGAATTCCCATTCCTATCTGATCGGTCAGAAACCTTTGTATGCCAGCAAAGCCTAAGAAACCTGCCAGTGTGACCAATAAAATCATTTGCGGATCACGGCGGCGGCTGCGGTAGAAATTTGCAAAATTCAACATTTGCTGATCACTATAGTTTTTTACCAGTGTTTCTACATAGGCCATTTCCTGCATGTCGAGTTCCGGCATTAATTGAAAAAATTTTGTGCTCATTTTGTTATGATTTAGAGGTTAGAAGTGTTTGTTTATGTTTTTGGTCTGATTTGATGTATTCATTTAAATTTTCCTTTAATCCTGTATTGCCTCGAAATAGTATGCCGAACAAATTTTAACCGGCCATTAATTGTTTCCGGTAGTTGAAATAATTTCTGAAAACAGTTACAATCCGAGCTACGAACAAACCCAGGGCAAAGATTCCCAGCGGGTGCATACTGATGGATTCAGCCATTTTACCGTGAAGCA
>JBBSDG010000254.1:0-6576 GCA_038249635.1 Bacteroidales bacterium
GATTTTGACGAAGCCGTTTCACTTGCCGACCGCATCGCGATTATGAACCTGGGAAGAATTGTGCAGTCGGGCACGCCACAGGAAGTTTTCGGTAACCCTGCGAATGGATTTGTGGCGCATTTTGCCGGGATACGTAATTTTTTCAAGGTTACCATCGAACAGCAAAATGGTAATTGTATTGCTTTTCCCGAAAAAGCTGTACCTGTTGCTATTGTTGATTTTACTGAAAAAAGTACCGGCTACATCCTGATACGGAATGAGGACATTTTGCTTTCATCAACTACCTTCGAAAGCAGTGCTTTGAATAATTTTGAAGGAACGGTTGTAGATTTATATCCATCGCGTTCAGGCATGGAAGTATTGATAAATATAGGTATTGTGCTTCACGCTCAGATAAGCCGCGAATCGGCAATTAAGTTGGAACTGGCTGCCGGCAAAAAAATATGGGTGCATTTTAAGGCCTCGTCGGTGAAACTGATTGTTAGCTGAGAATAGTAATTATTTCGCAGTTTCAAGCGGATCAATATTATCTAACTGTTGTTTTGCATAGTGAAGCACTTCTTCATTTACATAAACCAGTTCAATTCCGGCTTCAATAAACATTCCCTCCGACTCGGAACCCGAATGGTATTTGAATTCACAAACCACACGCTTTATTCCACAATTAATAATAAGCATAGCGCAGGTCCTGCAGGGCGTCATGCGGCAATACAGCGTGCTTCCCTCAAGAGGAATGCCTAACCGGGCTGCCTGGCAGATCGCATTTTGCTCGGCATGAACGGTACGAACACAGTGATTGGTTACTTTCCCGTCTTCATGGGTAACTTGCTTAAACAAATGCCCAACTTCATCGCAATGCGGCAATCCCACCGGCGAACCAACATAACCCGTAACAAGTATTTGTTTGTTGCGCGCAATAACACATCCGCTACGACCGCGGTCGCAGGTGGCACGCTTGGCAATGGTACGCGATACTTCCATAAAGTATTCATCCCAGGTTGGGCGGATGTAAGTTGTTTCAGGTTCTGAAGTCATTTGGAAATTTATTGAAAACAGGTAAAAGTAGGAATTTTTACGGAGCAAAAGGTGAATTGAAATAATTGAGCGATCCTCACTGCTAACAATCAGCTTCTCGAAAAATCAAAAACCACCTTAGTTCCAGTAATCTCATTATTTTCATCCTGCAAATCGAAAATAGTAAAACTATAATTTGTGCCCTGTTTTTTATTGAAATAATTCAACCGTTCCTGTGCGAATTGTATCCCCAGCGACTCTTTCCTGAAGGTTTTTTTATCACTCTTTTCCTTGGCTTTTTTTCGCCCAATGCCGTTGTCGGTTATGGAAAGACTGATAATGTTTTCGATTGAAGTAACGTCGATAGTAATAAATTTTTCTCCTTCTTTCAGCATTAATCCGTGCCACAGCGCATTTTCGATAAACGGCTGTAAAATCAAACCCGGCAGTTTGGTTGAGGCCAAATTAACATTTCCTGTACAATTTACTTTGAAGTTGATTTCATCATTAAAACGGATATTCTCAATGTTCATATACAGTTCAATAGTTTCGAGCTCTTCATCAAGCGAAACGCTGTCGGTGCACGAACTTTCGAGAATCTTTCGTATCAGTTTGGCGAATTTATTCAGGTAATAAACTGCTTTTTCCTTGTTGTTGTCAATCAGGTAAGCTTTAATCGAATTTAGCGCGTTAAAAATAAAATGCGGATTCATCTGGCTTCGCAGCGCATCGAGTTTTAACAGCGAGATTTCACTTTCAAACGAAACGGTTAGCGAATTTAACTTCTCTGCTTCATTTTTTTGAAGTGCTGTTTTTAACTCGGAAATCTTTTCTTCCAACTGGATTTCTAATTCTTTTTGATAATTCTCTTTAAGTAATTGATTGGCATGTTGTTCCTCAATAATTATCTTTTGGACATTAATTTTTTCGAGGTATAATAATTTCACTTTGTAACCAAGGCCAAGCATAAATATGGTCGATTCGATTATAATGCCGATGAAAAAAAATAAAATCGGGTTATCTCCCTCGAATGAGTCATGTGATTTTATAAGAGCTATATACGCAAACAATAGATAGATAACAACACCGCTTATGATGAAATACTTCAGTTTATATTTAAGTCTTGTCGTGTGATATAAGGCAGAAATTACAGCAATTGTTATTAGTGGAATAAAACCGAAATTGAAGAAAGTGCTGAAGTACACCGGATTTCCAATCGCAATTGAAAATACAACCAATGCAAACGAGAAAATCATTATAACCTGTAAGGATAGTATAAGTACCCGTGTGTATTTCGGGAAATAGGTTTTAAAATCCAACAACTCTTTATAGAAGAAGAATAACAATGAGTTATAGATTACCTGGATAAACCAGTTGAACGGAACATAGCGGCTGTTGATATACGCTTCAACAAATTCCGGTGGAAACAAGGGATTGTATTTTATCAGGTAAACCAGAAGTAATATATTGTATAACCCATAGTATAAAAAGGCTTTTTGCTTTGTCTGAATATAAATAAGGGAGCATAGCAAAGAATAAATGATGAGTCCTGAAACTACAAACCCCCATACAACCTGACCTACAATATTGATGTCGACACTCATAATTTATCCAAAAAGGTAGATTTCTTTTGCCTGGAAACCGGAATTTTAACCTGGTTGGAAAGCACTACATATTCATCTGTTTTATGAAACTCTTTCACTTTGTTAAGGTTGATCAGGTACGAATTATGAATCCTGAAAAACTGCAATTGAGCCAGTTTTTCTTCCATAAACTTTAATTTCTGGCTCAGAACAATCTTCTCTTTATTCTCAAGATAAATGGTGCAGTAATTGCCGTCGCTCTCGCAATAGATAATATCATCGGGATTGAGGAAAATCATTTTTCCGTCGTTGGTCACATTTATTTTTTTCTGTGACAGAACATTGGATTGAAGTATTTTCTCCAACGAGTTTTCCAGCTTTTCGCTGATAGAGGCACTGCTTTTTTGTTGTTCAATCTTGTTAAAACAGGTAATTAAATCATCCGAATCAATGGGTTTTAATAAATAATCGAGCGCGCTTTCCTTAATTGCTTTTATAGCGTACTGATCAAAGGCTGTGGTGATTACAACTATAAAATTACGATTTGGGAATAGCTCTAAAAACTGAAATCCATCCATATCTGGCATTTCGATATCCAGAAAAACACAATCTACTGTATTCTTTTTCAGGAAACTTACCGCATCACTTGCCTTGGTAAAGGTGGCAACGAGACGAACATTTTTGCAAAAATTTCCGATTTCCCATTCCAGGCTTTTGATGGCACTGGGTTCATCGTCAATCAGTATTAAATCGATCATAATTTGAAATATTAATCTATAAATGTAACCCAAATTTTCTGGACGATGTGATAAAATGTATGAACGGGCCTTCCATACTTACAAACAAATGGTTTTGGTGTATAGTTTGCATAAGTCTGATTTTTACCAACATTTCTTCCAATTACTTTAATAAAACGGAATTATTTCCATTTACACAGTTTTCAGTACCAACCACACATTAAGGCATTTTTATGTTTCTCGACACTATACTTTTGATGCAGCTATTACAGTTCAGAGTAATTTTTAAAACCTTACATTATGAAAACAACATTCACTTTCGGGAGAGCGGTTACACTATTAGTAATAATGCTTTTATATCAAATTGGCTTTTCGCAGGCACAAACCAACGGTTGCTGGAAATCATTTTCAAGTGGAGATAGTTTTTCTTTAGGAATTACAGCCAATGGGCAACTTTGGTCCTGGGGATTCAATAATTTTGCACAATTAGGCCAGGGAACACAAGGTAATACTGTCAATCCAATTAAAGCTCAAATTGGCACTGCAACTGACTGGAAACAAGTTGAAGCAGGGATGGAATATGGTTTGGCAATAAAAGAAAACGGAACACTTTGGGCTTGGGGAAGCAATGGTTTTGGAATGCTGGGCGATGGAACAACTACAACAAGAAAATCTCCGGTACAAATTGGAACAGATGCAAATTGGAGTAAAATTTCGGCTGGTGTTGTAAATACTTTGGCAATAAAAAGCGATGGTACTCTTTGGGCATGGGGCAGGAATAATGAAGGTCAGCTGGGAGATGGAACTAATAGTAATAAAAGTATTCCAACGCAGATAGGAGTTGATACAGATTGGACTCAAATTACAACAGGCGAACGTCACTGTCTTGCTATAAAAACGAATGGAACACTTTGGGCCTGGGGTGCAAATGGCAATGGTCAGTTAGGGTTAGCAGACAATCTTTTTTCAGGTAAAAATATTCCAACACAAGTTGGTACCGGCTCCAATTGGAAATTAATATCTGCAGGCAGAAATTTTACTTTGGCTATCAAAAATGATGGAACGATATGGTCATGGGGGCAAAATGATTTTGGACAATTAGGAAATGGTTTTTCATTTGGAAATTTTAATGATATTCCCACTTTAATTGGTGCCGATACCGATTGGGCGAGCATTGCAGCCGGCGGTCTTCACAGCATGGCCTTGAAAACAAATGGAACCCGGTGGGCATGGGGTACTAATGGGAATAATAGCAATAATTCAGGTAGTATTGGTACATTAGGTGATGGTACTAAAATAGATAAAAATATACCAACACAAATAGGCACTGATACGGATTGGAAAACCCCAAAAGCGGGTAATTTTTCTTCGTTCTGTATGAAAAATGATGGAACGCTATGGTCTAACGGAAGAAATACTGCGGCCGAATTAGGAGATGGAACCCAAACAGCAAGACTTTTCCCGATATTGGTAAGTTGCCCGATAACAGTAACCAATACAGGGTTTAATGATGAAATATCCGGTTTGGAAATTTATCCTAATCCTGTAAATGATATATTATTTATCAAAAATGCGCACAACCTATCCATTGACAGAGTATCTGTTTTCGATTTTTCGGGGAAACGTATTTATTCAGTAAATGAAAACTTCAACCAAATTAATGTTGATTTACTGGTAAATGGGATCTACGTTTTACAGATTTCATCCGGAAGCAATAACTATATGAAGAAAATTATCAAGCAATAACAAATGAGTTGAATGCGTGTAAATCAGAGTAATATCAACCCAAAACAAATTTACCTAAAACATTTTACCATGAAAAAAATCATTACCATAGTATTAACATTAGTAGGTATTATTTCACAGGCGCAGCGTTTCGACTGGGTTACCACAGCCGGATATTCCGGTGTTGCAAACAGTTTTTACGGAGCTCTTGCCATTGCGCGCGATTCGCAAGGTAATATATATACGCTCGACGGGGCCAACGGACAACAGGAATGCCAGGGTATAACTGCGGATCCTTATCTGGGAGGTATCACCACCTTTCTGTATAAGTTTAACGCATTGGGCAAATTGCAGTATATAAAACCTATCGGGGTAAATTTCATTCCCCTTAACATACAGGTAGGAGAAAATGATAATCTGTATTTGCTCGGTGCTCTTACAGGAAACAGCTTATTGCGGGTTAATGATAGTATTATTACAGGAGTTGAAAACAGAAACTATATCCTGAAATTTGACACCAGTGGAAAGCTATTATGGAAAGCGTTGAATAATGTAAGCTTCGGCGGGCATTCAGCAGCTTGTATGTTGCAGTTTTACGACAATCATATTTATTTTCAAACAGGGAATTTATCCATTACTAAACTGGATACAACCGGTAAGTTTATTTCAACCTTAAAGGCTGATTCTTTTATCCCCAACACTGCAATTAACGGTATATATTTTAAAGGTTCAGGTGTTTTTTCGAATGGCGATCTGCTTTTTACGGCAGTTTCACGTGGCACTTTAAAGTATGATACTATTACACTGGTTCCGGTTGTAGAAACAGGTTCAGTATCGTTTCTGATGCTTCGGACATCCGATAGTTTAACCGTTACCTGGGCAAAATATGTGAATGGCGTGGGTGATCCGGCTGAAAACTTTATTCCGGTAACCATTGGTAACGACGATGGTATTTATGTTGGAGTTGAAGTGAACTCGACTTTAACCGCCGGGTCAGATATAATTACCAATCCCGGTCCGGGTTCTACCAATTATACGGATGGAATTCTGAAAATGGATGGTAATGGTAACCGAATCTGGCTTAAATCAGTAACAACTAATGCTCATGCATGGAGTGTGCTCAATAATCCGGATGGAAGCGGTGTTTTTTGTGGAGGCGATTTTATTGGGGCTTTAACATTGGGCAACTTCACTATCAAAGATTCAAACGGAAGATCTTTCATTGCTAAAATTGACTATGACGGCACTTTTAAAAATGCATTTGCTTTTGCAGCAGGTCCGGGATCAAAAACCAGAAGCATGGCAACCAACAACGGAGGTGTTTTTTATGTGGGTGGCAAATTATTCAGTCCTACTGTTACTACTTTCAGTTGTAAGCCCCGCGATGCTCATTCAGGATTGTATTTGGGGAAATTTACAGAAGAGCCGGATGTGGCACCTCAGCCTGCTATATCCCGTTCAGGTATTGAACTTACCGCATCGCCTGTATTTGCCGGAAACATTCAGTGGTATTTAAA
>JBBSDG010000255.1:0-6573 GCA_038249635.1 Bacteroidales bacterium
ACTGTTAATCCAAATCCGGTACTCAGCAGCACGCTAACTCCTGCAGCAATATGCAGTGGCAGCATATTCAGCTATACAGCCACAAGTGCTACCACAAGTTCATCATTTGCCTGGTCAAGAGTTACCATTTCCGGAATTACGGAAGCAGGTACCAGTGGTACAGGTAATGTAAGCGAGGTGCTTACCAACGAAACTACTGCCCCTATAGATGTAACTTACGCTTACACAACAACATCAAACACATGCAGCAGCTCACCGCAAAATGTGGTGGTAACGGTCAATCCATTACAAACAGTTAGTGTATCGATTACAGCATCTGCAAATCCGGTACTTGATGGTACATCAGTTACTTTTACTGCTACACCTGTTAATGGGGGAACTACGCCGACCTATCAATGGAAAGTGAATGGATCGATTGTGGCGGGTGAAGTACTTTCAACCTACAGCTATGTGCCCGTTAACGGCAATTTGGTGTCTTGTGTATTGACTGCAGATCCAGCATTAACATGTACTACAGGAAGCCCGGCACCATCGAATACGGTTACAATGGCGACCTACAAATCACTCAACCTGAAAGTATTCCTCGAAGGACCATTTAATGGAACCACGATGAACAATACGTTAAACAGCAACAGCCTTATCCCGCTATCATCTGAGATTGCATATCCTGCGGCGACCTACAATTATACTGCAAGCTCGGTAACAAGTATTCCAAATGCAGATATTGTGGATTGGGTATTGGTAGAATTACGAGATGCTGCCACTCCTGCTGCAGCGCTACCTGCCACTAAACTCGCAGGTTGGCCCAAAGCGTATTTCCTTAAAACGGATGGTTCTATTGTCGATCTCGACGGTACAAGCCTGATAAATATTGGTAATCCGACATTAGCCGGTAACCTTTATGTTGTTGTCCGTCACCGTAACCATTTGGCCATTATGTCGGCAACCAGCCCGGTCCTGGCAGTCGGCGTTTACAGCTATGATTTTACCACAGGACTGGCACAGGCTTATGGCGGAACAGGTGGTTATAAGCAAATCAATTCAACCCCTTTACTATTTGGAATGGTTGCCGGCGATGTTGATGCTGATGGAATTAGCTCTGTACTGGATTATAGTGCATGGGCAACTGATTTTGGAAAAAGTACCTATTTATCTTCTGGTATTAATCTGGATGCCGTAATTTCAGTGTTAGATTATAGTACCTGGGCTTCTAATTTTGGCGCTACTAACTCCACCGGATTTAAAAGTGCAACGATTTCAAAATATTTATCCAAAGTCCCAAAATAAAAACAATTAAAACACTATAAATTATGAAAAAGCGAAATTTTCTACTTATAACCCTTCTATTTCTTGCAAGTACGCTGTTTGCACAGCAACTCACGTACAAAATTGCAAATCCGAGAATAGTGCAGCTAGCTACTGTTGATTATTTTCAGTTCGAAATTCAGGTTAAGGCTGATTTAGGAACTACATACTTATGGGTTGGGCAAATCAATCTGAATTTTGACAATACTGCTCTGAGTGGCATTGTTGCTCAATGGGGTGTTACATTAGCACCAGCATTTTCTGCCAATAATTCTTTACTTACTCCAGCACCTAAGTATTCGTTAAATAAAACGATAACGCCTGCAAATGTATTAAATATAGGTATTTTAGGAAATGTTGATGCTTACGCAAATGGACCTGGCGCCGCTGATTGGGTATTAATAACAACCGCATACCAACCACTAGTTACAGTATTTGGTAGGATCACAAATACTGCAGGAATAGCTGCGCTAGATTTTAATAAAGTCAAAATGGATGGTTTTCAAAAATATGTTACCGGTCCACTACTTTCTACTTTATATGCTAATCCGAATGGATATGATGCTGCCAATTTTTTGAATACCTATGTTGGAAGAATTTTTTCAAACTATACAACTCCCTGGACTCAGGTTGGAGGTCCGGTTAACTGGGCTACCGCCGTTAACACTTCTATTTGGGATGGAACTGCAACAATCCCAACAACCGGGGTTTCAAATGCATCTGCCATACGTATTCACTCCGGAGCAACTTTAACCATACCACCTACCGGCCAATTAACCGCGGCGAGTATTGAAAACAATACGACCGGTGGCTTAACCATCCAGTCGGATGCAACAGGTACAGGATCGCTGATCACCGCGACAGCTTCAGGTACTGCAACTACACAGAGCTATTTAACAACAGCTCGATGGCACAATGTTTCATCACCATTGTCGGGACAATTAATTGCCGATTTCTTAACTAACAATCCCAATGTCGGAACCAGCGGGGCTGCCAGGGGAATGATGGACTATAACCCGGCAACCAATCTTTGGAACCCTCTTTTTACAACTACACCCGTCACACCTGGAAGTTTAGGCGGAGGTAAAGGTTACTCGTTGCGTGTCAAAAACACCCCCCCCGGCCTTCCGGTTACTTTCACCGGCGCTCTTCAGACAGGAGCTCAACCTGTAACTGTCGCTCCTACTTTTTGGAATTGTGTCGGTAATCCTTATACCTCGGCCATCGGTTTAAATGATGGGTTTGATGTTAACAATTCTTTTCTCGCGGTAAATGGAGCTAATCTTAATACCAGCTATGCAGCGATTTATGTATGGGCAGATCCTGATGCAAGTAACGGGCAAGCCGGGAAATACAAAATAATTACACGAACTACCGGTGATGCCTCTTTTCAGCAGGGGCAAGCTTTCCTGGTAAATATGGCAGTAGGATCTACAATCAATTTTAACGCGCTTATGCAACTTCATTCTACAGCAACAGCATTAAAATCCGCCAGTGCGCCATGGCCTGCCATTAACCTTATCGCCGAAGTCAACGGACTGAAAAATTCGGCCCTGATCACCTTTAATAGTCAAATGACAAAAGGGTTAGATCCAACCTATGATGCAGGTCTGCTCAAAGGCGAATCTGAGTTAGTGGTTTATACCAAACTGGTCGAAGACAATGGTATTCCGTTTGCGATTCAGGCATTGCCTGGGAACGCCGAAATGGTTATTCCGGTAGGTGTCGACAGTAAAGCAGGTGGAAATGTAACCTTCTCGTCTGAGAACACTAACCTTTCGCCGGATATGAAGGTAATCCTGGAAGATAAGGTTAGCAAGACATTTACCGATCTGTCCAAAAGTGCCTATACCACTACGATTGCTGCCAATTCAACTGTCTCAGACCGCTTCTTTCTTCACACTTCTGATTTGATCAGCGGTTTGGATGATCAGACACCAGGAAATACATCGTGGGACAAACTAAACGTTTATGCCGTTCGCAATGTTGAGCTGCGCATCGTCGGTGAAGTAAGCGATAGAGCCGTTGTCTCCCTTTGTGATGTGCTGGGTCGTGTGATTCTGGTGAATAACCTGAATGCAGGCATCCTGAATACCATCAATTTACCATCGATCAAAAACGGAGTTTATTTAATCACTGTAAAAGATAATGGTAAGGTCCGCACTTTTAAAATACTGGTGACAGCGTAATTGGAAAAATTAAAGCAAAAAATTAAACACATAATATTCTCAACCATGAAAAAGAACAAAACAGATAACCCGAAAAAAGAGTTGGAAGGACCGGGAAACATAAAGATGACACGTAAAGAGGCCCTTAAGAAATCGGGCTATATTGCCCTCTCAGCAGCAACGATGATGATGTTGATTCCGAGTAATGCGCAGGCACTGGGTTCTCAGCCGGCCGCTGAACCTGGCTGGGGAGGTGATTGATTGAAAGGATTTCATTTACCCTTTACCTGGAGGAAAGGTAGAAACATCATTTAGAGACGGAAATTTTACGAGACGTAAAATTTCCGTCTCTATGTTTTTCGGATAAAAAAACCACGGTACCAGTTGAGGTGGCTGATGTACCATCGTGGATTGCTGATGCGCTGGATAAGTGATCTTCTCACTCTTTTGGAATAAAATGCCCCGGCAATCTGACCGATGTATTTTATAAATATCTGCTCCGCCATGAAAAGGATGGTTCGGTGGATCTTGTAAAAAGCAGGAGATTCGATGTTTAAATCATGCTTGAAGACGAGAAGTTTGCCGGAAATTGTCTGTGTAGGATAAAACCGGTCTGGCAGACCAAATGCTTTTCCGGCAAATACAAAATAAGCAATTGCTTTTCTTTTTTCCCTGACCTTGTCAATCACCGGGGCAATATTTATCCTTTTGGAAACCAGGTACAAATCATAAAGATCCCGAAATGAGATGATTCCATAAGCATCTCTCTGGTGATCAAGCTGACTGTGAATAAAATTGTGAATGGCATTGTGATTGTCAGAAAGTACAAAGCATTGAACATCACCAGGTATTGCCCTCATTTCCCGGTGAATCATTTCCGGGCTAAACCATTTACTATTTTGTGGATTTACCGGCTGCCGGTGAATTTCAACATCAACCGCACCAGCTTTGAATAATCGCGGGTAGTGCTTAAAGCTCTCGTGGTCACTGTTGAATCCTTCAATACTCTGGTAACCGACATTTTCCAATATTCCGGCTGCCCGCAGATAATCTTTTTGGGGAACAAGCAGGTCAATATCACCAATCATTCGTTCACCGGGGTCGCTGTAAAGTTTGTTCAGAAGGTTTGCTGTACCTTTTAGAAATACAGGTTGAATGCCACTGTCATTCAGCAGAACGGTGACGTCATGAAGTTGTTCCAGAATCAGTTTGTTACGGGATAGGTTTAATTGATAAACATCAGAAAGGTGTTCTGCCAGTTCTTCCGGCAAATAAACGAGAAGGTCATAAGCTTTGAATTTCAGATAAATTGCAGGCAGAATAAAGTCACCGCTGCAAAGACTTACAAATTTCCTCCAGTTTATTGAATCTGTAGAAATTTTCTGAATGATCTCCTCTCTGAATCCCGGGTGTTCATCCAGGGTGAGGCACTTACCGACGAAATAGAACAATTCTGTATTAGTCATGGTCAAAAAGATTGGTTACCGCATCAAGCGCCTTTTGATTGTTGGAATAGGTCAGCTTATAAAAGGAAATTTGATCAGCCTGGTTGAATAAGATTCCCGCATTGCCTTTCGCCGGGGCAACCCACGCCTCCTGCAGAAGCTGCTTCATCCCGCTGATCGGATCGAGTTTCTCCCAGGAGAAATCAACCGATGGGTCGAATTTTACAAAAATGAATTCATGAACAGGGTAAATTTCACTTGCAACATCCGGAAAATGATCAGGTGCCAGGTAGCGAACGCTTTTTTCGGGCGAGATATAGGTAAGGGTTTTTTGTTTCAGTTCAGGAAAGATAGGAGTGAGTAATTCCATGGAACCTTCTTTTACCGACATGGTGATCGGGAAAGGATAAGCACGAAGAGAGCGGTCAACGGGAACGAAATCATCTGAAATTAACCGGTATCCACGCACCCGTAGCAGGGCCGCAATGGTTGTTTTGCCGCTACCGGGTGCTGCCGAAAACAAGATGGTTTTCTTCCCGTTTGTAATTGCAGACGCGTGTACCGTCATCAGCCAGTCGGCGTACGTTTTGTGATGCATTTCATTGACAAGTGCCATAAAGATCAGTCCTTTCACAAATTGGGTCTCTTCCTTTGTCCATACTCCCTTTACTTCGCCGTTATGTCGGAAAACGATTTTATCCTTGTGTGCAAACAATTCAAAAAGTGGTACTCCGGGGATTTCCTTTGTGGTTTCAAAATGAGAGATCAGCGGATGAATGTAATGTTCGAAAGTCCGGTTCTCGAAAGAAAATGTGATCAACTTATTGCCAAGCAAATAGTGATGAACCGAATAAGGGATAAAAGGGAGATCATTCAGTTCTGTTGGAAGCTGGTCAGCACTATTTTGCATATTGTCCAGCTGGTTCATTTTTTCAATTTGAGAACGGATATCTTTTACAAAGGTGATGCTTTCACCGGGGGCGATACCATACCTTACGGCAAACTCTTTGGCTATGGTCGCTGATTTATGCCTTTTTACCGTCTTTCTGAAAACAAACCAGGCCGGTTCCTCAAGCTGGTAGTACTGATTGCTGTTTTGAAACCAGACCAGGTAGGATTGTCCGATCCGTTTTTTTAAATATGAAATTTCTGGCATCTGGATTCTGTTAAGTCTTTTGCTGAATGAGTGTAATCATTATACCAATAGTTCATCGAACAAACTTAGGAATATATTATTAAGTCAGCTATGAAAAAAATTAAAATCATCTCCTCCTTTTGGCGGATTGTGATCCGCTTAAAGACTTAGTCAAAATACTGGTTTAATTTCTTTTACAGTTTTCCCTACAATTCTCCTCACCCTAGTTTCTGACATTGAACCACATACAGTAACTGGCCGGACACGTAGTTAAAGGATCGATGTCTAAGCGGGGAATGACCATATATGCCATCATATAGTGCATAAAACCCAGGTGCCTTCGCAGGTTCCGGGGGTTTTTGGGTTCTTTGTTGTTGTCGGCATTGCAAAAATAAAAACGAATTACACGAAACCAAAGAATTACGCTGTAAAATTTGGATATGATACTTAAACAGACTACTTTTCCGACTGATAATTTGAAATCAAAACAAATTCGACTTATGGTTGCCAACTAAATATA
>JBBSDG010000256.1:0-6564 GCA_038249635.1 Bacteroidales bacterium
AAATACGCTGCGTGTCAAACCCGATTCCCTCCACTGCTCGACCAATGCGAACATCTGTTCTTTCTTGCTCATACTCTTTTTGAAGCAAAAATAACAGATGAAATCAGCTGCGAAAAGCCGGACTTAATGGGGTGGATACGTTCAAAACCCCGATGGTGGCGGCAAGAAATACTGCCCCACCGGCGGTTCCTAACCCCGATGGTGGCTATTGATGAAGAAAAACCCTTTCGGAGAATAACTTTATTTCTAAAAACCCTTTCGGGGTACGAAACCACCGAAAGGGTTAAAACCAAATCACCCCACTACCCCTAAATATCCCTGATAATATTTAAGAAATCTTCCAGCTTATAGGCACCATCAACCGTACGTCGTTCGTAAACCATAAAATAGCGGAAGTTATTACCAGCTTTACTTTTCCAGAGATCGCCAAGTTTTATTTTTTGTTCTGCATCCAGGTGGTCACCTTTGGTTTCGAGCAAAATGGTTTTGCCGCTTTTAGTCTGGATAATAAAGTCGGGATAATGATTAATGAACCCGTTTAACCGAAAACCTCTCCGTTCGATGTTTCTTGTCCAGAAGGCAATGTTACCCATGTTACCAATCTCGTTGATTACACGTTCTTCATAACCGTTCATACTCCCCTCCCGCTCATACAGTGATTTGGCAATCGCTTTCGATGTTTCGCCAGGAGAAATGGTTTTGGGCAATGTAAACGACGGTTTTATAAATACCTTGTCGGTGTCGAGAAAATCCTTGAATTTCTGTTCTGCATAAACCTCCGATAACGCCTTTATTTTCAGCTTTATTTTATCCGTGTACGAATATTCGTTATTAGCAAGATCACCAAACTGATCGTCTTTGAAATCTTCCAAAATCCGCTTAATATACCTTTCAATTTCCTTGTCAGGAATTGGAACCATATTACCGATGATATCCATAATCCGTGTTGTGAAATTCTTAACACGGCTTTCTTTTCTCGTCGGATCGAGAATATAAGTCATAATGCTTTGTTTTACCTCTCCGTCAAGCCTTACAAAAGTTGGCGTATGCTCTTTTTTAGTTTCGTCGAGATCCACCTTATACAATTCGGAGGTAATACTTTCGAAGGCAATATTGGTGTCCGCCCTGCTCAATGCAAAACCGTCCAGAAGATTTTCCTTCTCCAAAGGCAATTCTTCTTCACGTTTCCCAAACAAATCATTGGCAGGAACTTTCAAATAAAATTGCGGCAGGTTGATGCTTTCTGCCTGTTCTTTAAAAATATCTTTAATAAAATATGTTTTCACTAGCTTTTGTATTTCGTTAGGTAGTGGTGGGGTCTGGTTGTTGGCTTCCATTTCGGAAACTATTTTCTCAAAGGCCTCCGTTTGCTGGATGGCTGTTTGCTCGATTTCGGAAACCGGATTCCCTGGCATAGTGTCATCCGAAGGCACAGAAATCCTTGTTGTATCAATATCTGAAGTAATATCTTCCGTTGTCTCATTGGTGGCTGGAAAAGCAGTCAATTGTTGGGCCGGTTCTTGCTTTTTTGCCGCCTCAAGCATTTCGGGATCTGCTAATTTGAAATCCTTATCGCTGAAACCCGCTTTGTTCAAACCTTTTACTATATTGTCAAGGGTTTCAAGGAATTTGGATGAGGCCGTTAAAACATAACTCAGATTGAGCAACGGGAAATTGTGTTTCATCACATAGGGTTGCCGCAGCACACGACCTAAAATTTGCTCCACATCAATAGCCGATGATTTGTCGGCTAGCGAAGCGAGGATATAGGCAAACGAACAGTCCCAGCCCTCTTTCAGCGCGTTGATGGTGATGATATAACGAACTTTACACTCCCTGCTCATAAGATCTTCACCCTTTATTTCATTAACGTAAGCCGTTTTAATCTTAATCTCTTCCGGCGAAATTTTGAGTTCAATCAGCTTTTCCTTTAGTTTCTGAACATTCGATTTCTCTTCCGCTTCGTCTTTGAAGTTTTTGCCGTTTTTAGGTTGTGCCTGAAACAACACAATCGGCCGGATATATTTACCGCCATGCTTTTCTTCTTCTTTGGCCTGAAATTCCAAACGTTTTTGCAACTGCAATGCCGAATTGATCACTTCTGTTTTGTCCTGATGATTATACACGATCACAGGAAGTTTGACCATGCTCTCCTTTTTAAGTTCCAGCGCATCGATAAAACTGATGATATTGCTGTTATTCCTGGGGGTTGCAGTAAGGTCGAGAATAAAACAAGGATTGATCACCTTCAGCATATCGACACTCAAATCACTTTCGGCATTGTGACTTTCGTCAACGATAACTACGGGATTCAGGTATTCAATCACCGACCCAAGTGTTATTTCATTTTCTTTTCCTAAGAGGCTTTCAAACGATTGGAGGTTGCCGTTCTCCTGAAATACTTTTCTGTCTTCCTTGTTTTTGGCCCTCAAACTATCGAAACTGAAAACCAGAATATTCAGTTGTTCCTTAATCGAAGTTGCATTAAACCCGCTGCCTTGCAACAAGGTAGCTTTGTCGAAGATCTCGACTTTATTCCCAAAATGCGAATTGATCTTTTGACGGTACGGGTGTGAAGGATCTTTGAGATTTTTGATGGTCTGATCTAAAATGGTAATCGAGGGAACCAGCCAGACAACCGCTTTGGGCCGGTCGTAAGCAAAGGCATCAAAAATGGTCCTGATGGCATTACACGCAATAAATGTTTTACCTCCGGCCGTAGGAACTTTGATACAAATATGCGGCACACGTGGAATCGTGTTTTTATAAGGTTCGATGGCTGTTCCGGCAAATGGGAACAATGGTGTTTTCGGATGTGTGGTCCAGAAATTATAGAAAGCGGCTTTTACATCTTTCGTTTGCTGTACCTGTTCCAAAAATGAAGATAGGTCGTTGATGACTTGTTGTTGGTAGGGTTTAAGTTCCATTTAAATTTGTTCCAGTTTGGTTATCCAGTCATTAAATCGTGGGCATTTTGATCGTATTTTGCCGATGCCAATCTCCTGAGCCAGCAATGAGCCAAACGTTACTTTAAAGTAGCCCCTGATTATTCTTGACAATCGCTTTGAGGGGGCAGTTTCACTACTATCGTTGATCATCTCGGGATTCGGGTTGTTTTCAAACGTTTCTATCAGGTATTCGTAATCGACAAATTCATTTTTCTCAAATATATTATCAAATGCTTCAATATCAATAAAAAGCAAACCTTCAAACTCATGGAGCTGTATATATGGAACAAATCGTCGCATTAAATCGGGTCTGATATCATTTTGCATTCCATTTTCGAGCATTGTCATCCGATCGTTTTTATCAGGTAATTTTTGTGCTTCCGTCCATTCGGGGAAGTTGTGATGCGCATGAATACCGTAATAATCGATCAAGGTTGTCACAAAAGCAGTAGGATCTTGTAGTAAATGCAACTCAATCTGATGTTTCAGCGCTTCCCAATTTACGATGCCACCATTATTTTTCTTAATGACAGGATTTTGCAAAAAAATACTCCGCCTATTGAAGTGAGGTTGCAATACATCATTGCAAAACGACTGCTCTGTTTGTCCTTCACCGATGATAATAATCCTTTTCATCCTATTTATTAAAGGGTTGAGCAGCATTAAGTATATTCCGTTCCCACAAGTCCCCCAATGTATAGTCTTGTAACCAGCTCTTCAATGATTCCGAATCAAGTCGTTTGAAAATAGTTTGATTCTCTTCTTCACTTTTATCCATTACCAATATATCTTCAGGAGAAAAATGACTGATTAATCCCGGAGATTGAGTCGCGATAATTACCTGTGACTTTTCGGACGCGCTCTGAATCATTCCTGCCAATTTTCCAATGGCAAAAGGGTGTAAACCTAATTCTGGTTCATCAATAACGATTACAGCGGGCGGTTCCGGTTGCATCAACAAGGTAGCCAAAGCAATAAAACGCAAGGTTCCATCCGAAAGCTGATAGGCAGAAAAATTCGATTGCAGGTCACCTTTATCAACCCAGCGCAATTCGATCTCCTTCTCATTAAGACGGTTTGGTTCCAATATCAACTTAGAAATATAGGGGGCAACCGACTGAATGGTCTTTTCGATTCTGCTGAAAACTTTTGGGTGCTTTACTTTTAGAAAATATAAGAAAGCCGGAAGATTCCTGCCGTCCTGCTTTAAAAATAAATTATCGTTGATTTCGCACTCTTTTCGCAATAATGAAGTGGCAGAAGTATCATGAAAATGAAAGACCTGCAGATTGGCAATATAATTTCTCAAATAATTATTTCTGAAGGAAGAAGAAGCTGCAAATATGCTTTCTTCAATAGACAGATAGGAATTATAATTGAATGAATTATTATCCCTTATAACATTATAACCGGAAGATTCCCATTCGATAAACAAACCCCCATCTTTGGTCTGGGCTAAAGAAAAATGATAGGCATTATTGTTTGTGAGATCGCTTTTAAAAATAAGCTTGCCAAAGAGTGTTTCAGTAGTTTTCCTCCCGAAATAGAGAACATTATCTGCCTTTTCCTCAATAACATACCGCTGTAATCCCTGGTTGAAAATTGCATTAATCAACTTAAAGAAAGATATAAAATTGCTTTTACCAACACCATTACTACCAATCAGAATATTAATTGGCTGCATTTCCAACTTCATCTCCCTGATTGATTTGTATCCTTTTATCTCAATATATTCAATCATAGTCGTCGATTTAAAACCGTGTAATATCCCTTGGTATTTTTTTAAATATCAGATGGTGCTTCGTCATATACTCCTTCGTTAGCAAACAGTTATCAGCGTAAATGACATACTGCTCCGCCTTTGTTTTCATTGTAGTCAGAAACGCATAATTCAGTGTTGTTACCCGATCAGGTTCATAATTAAAGAAATAAGCCGTATCGTTGTATTTACCCAGAAACGGATCAGGATTTGCAGAATTCACAGAATTGGTTGTTATCCTATTTTTTTTATCCTGTAAATCCTTTAATTCTGTAAATCCTGATTCAGACATTGTTTGCTTCGTTTCGCTGTACCAAATATACGCCCTTATCTTTTCAATCCCAACCAATTCGTTTAAAACACCCGCTTCAATAAACAGCGGTTGCCCCAATTCGAAATAATCGAAACTGCCACCTGTTCCCTCTTTATCGCCATAGCCGTTGATCACCCTTTTAACCCTTTCGGCAGTAATAGTTTCGGCATAATCTTCCATTTCAATTAAAATAAACTTCCGGTTGCCGCCATCCTGTTTATTTAAATTAAGAACAGCATGGGCTGTGGTGCCGGAACCAGCGAAACTGTCGAGAATAAGAGAGTTTTTATCAGTAGAAATTTGAATAACCTTTTCTATTAATTTTGAAGGTTTTGGAGTTGTAAAATCAGTTTCAAATTGAGTAAATATTGAACGAAATTCTTTTCTTGCTTCCTGGTTATCTCCTGCAAAATCTCTGAACCATAAAGTTGAAGGAACAACCCCACCAACACTTTCCATTAATCGTTTGAATCTTGGTCTTCCTTTCCCATCAGATCCCCAAACAACTAAATTGTTCTGGATGTTTTCTTCATGACGCTCTTTTGAATATCTCCAAACAGAAGTCCTTTGAGGCCATATTTCTTCGTTTGTATTTGGATTTATAACTGGATAATATAGATTAGGTCGTTCCTCTGCATTTTTATTACATGTATAATTATCTGAAGTCCAAGCCCCTCTTATATCGTTATCTGGATTCTTATATCTATTGTCTTGGGTTTCTGTCCTTTCTAATTTAGTAAGGCCAAAGCCATTTGGATCATTTTTAAAACTTTTAGACCTTTTAGCATAAATCAAGATATAGTCATGCATGTTGGATAAATAAGTTGCATCGCCTTGAGGCGAATGCTTTTTCTGCCAAATAATGCTGTTTATAAAATTTCCTATACCTAGGATTTCATCACAAATCAATTTCAGATTGGCTTGTTCATTATCATCAATTGATATAAAAATGGCACCATCCTCTGCCAGTAATTTATGCAATAATTTCAATCGCGGATACATCATACACAACCATTTGTCGTGCCGGCTAAGGTCTTCGCTTTCTTTGCCGACGACTTGTCCTAACCATTTCTTTATTTTTGGATCAGTTACATTGTCATTGTAAACCCAGCCTTCATTACCTGTATTGTATGGAGGATCAATGTAAATACATTTTATTTTGCCTTCGTATTCGGGTAAAAGAGATTTCAGCGCTTCGAGGTTGTCGCCGTGAATTATTTTGTTCCCACTATTGGTCTCCTTGTCAGTTTGTTTACCATTATCAAAGTTGTAAGCGTGTTCCAATACTTTAAAAGGCACATCCATATGATGATTAATAACCTTCTCTTTTCCTATCCAGTGTAATGTGGGCATAAATATCTTTAAAAAGCAATGCTGGTTTGAATCGGTTAAAATACACAAAAAAATTTAGCTAAAAGTAAACGAATTAGTACCCGCATCGATTCGGTTTAAAGTATTTTTTTCGCTGGTGACGGTTTTTAGTTTACATAGGGCAATAAAATTCCGGTTGGTGGAGTTCACCAACTTCTTACTTCTGCTAAAAT
>JBBSDG010000257.1:0-6533 GCA_038249635.1 Bacteroidales bacterium
AAGAAGGTAAGATTTTTCTAATTCAATTCAATAAAGGCATCAGGCTCTTGGGTTATTTTAAGCATTTCAAAACTATCTTTTTCAATACTGTCTTTTTCAATACTAATTTTTCCAGTACTAACTTTTCCAAAGTTCTAAACTTTGGAAAAGTTACTTGAAAAGTGTACAAGATTTTTCTAATTCAATTCAATAAAGGCATCAGACCCTCGGGTTATTTTAAGCATTTCAAAACTATCTTTTTCAAAACTGTCTTTTTCAAAACTAACTTTCCCAAAGTTCTAAACTTTGGAAAAGTTACTATGAAAATCAATCACTCAATTTCAAAATTGTTCATACTATCAAATCGGGCAAGGTTTTTCTGATGCAATTCAATAAAAGGCTCAAGCCCGCCGGTTATTTTAAGCAGTTTTTCTGATTCAACAAGACTTTCAACTCCGTAAATTATGCCGGGGTAAGAAGAATATGCCCAATCTTCAAAACTTTTGCAAAAGCCATGGTGTAACGGGTTACGATGCGTATATATGATTGCATTTAAAAAGTGGGTTCTGTCGGTTATTATATCTCGTTTAAAATTCTTGACAAAAAGAGAACCCATGCGATTGTTCACTTTATTAAACGATTGCGTATAGCTGCTGAACAGGTTTGAAAACTGCTTTGAAAGGAATTTTTCTATTTCGCTGATTTCAGGAATACTAACTTTTCCAAAGTTTGGAACTTTGGAAAAGTTACTACTGGAAAAGTTAGTATCGTTGGTACGATTCTTCTTTATCCGGATTAATTCTTCTATTAATTCCCGTTTGCGTATCCGTACCACCAGGTGAAAATGGTTGGGCATCAGGCAATAAGCGTAAGTTTCGGCAATTGGAGATATGAACAGCTGGTATTTTTCGAGAAAAAACCTGAAGTTCTCCTTTCCTTTGAATACATTCTCAAAACCATTGGCATGGTTGAAAATATGGTAACTCGTATTGGGGAGAAGAGGTTGCATAGCTAGTCCCTTATTTAGGTTTCAGGATTTATATCCCTGCAAATTAATTCTTCCTAAAACTGATGAAAGCTATCACCTAGGAACTTCAACGCATCTGGCAAACCTGTGCGCCAGTAAGTCCAGTTGTGGGCACCATCGCGCATTCGGAATTCGTGTTTAATCCCCAGTTTGTTGAAATAGATGTGCAGCCGGCAGTTATCATCGGTCAGAAAATCGTCGTCACCGCAGTCGATCATAATCCTCAGGTTATTGTAAGCATCTTTGCCTTTGGCCGATGAAACATCAAACGGATTATTTTTCCTGTAATGTTCAGTAAGCCTTGCTTTGCCTTCTTTATATGGTCCGTAAAGCGAGTTCATAATCCAACCCCAATCTTTTTCGTTGGTTGCCAACACGCTTTCTTCCGAAAAAATGGCCGCACTGAAAGCAACGCAAGCGGCAAATATTTCGGGGTATTTCAGTGCAAAATTTAATGTCCCGAAACCACCCATCGACAGACCTTCAATACCACGGTAGCGTTTCTCTGCACGGATGCGATAGGTCTTTTCGATAAATGGCATAAATTCCTGTATAAAGAAATCTTCATACTTCACCGAATTATCGAAATTATTGATGTAAAACGAAACGCCTCCATCGGGCATTACCAGTATCATTGGCGGAATTTCCCGGTTTGCAATACATTCGTCGGCTATCAGGTTGGCTTCGCCGAACTGCATCCAGCCCATATCGTTGTCGGAATAGCCATGGAGTAAATATGTCACCGGGTAATAGCGATTCGAAGTCTCATAATCGAATGGCAGATAAATAGTGTATTTCACCTGTTTGCCCAGGATTTTGCTATCGAGGGTAAGACTTTCCTTCACTGTACCTCTCGAATACTGGGCGTATGTGAAGAATGAAACGGTAAGCAAAAGAATGGAAAGAATAAGTTTTTTCATCTGTAAAAGTATTTGGTTTTTGAGAGTTTATAAAAAATGACAATTATTTTTCCGAAAAAATTTGAATAACAAAACTAACGAAATTCAATGGAAAAACAGAAAAGAATATGATTTTTTAAAGACATTTCATCCTTTTCAAACTATAACCTGCTTTAATTTTTGTTCAGGTATTGTTTTCTGCCACGCTATTTTACAGCAATGCGATTGGAGAAATATTTATCTAAAGAATGTTAAAAAATTCATTCCTTTTAGTTTCGGGCAAAACTTTATAGACACTTCTTTGTTTAGTTAAAAAAGTAAAACAATAAACAGAATTTATGAAATCATACAAGTTATTTACTCCTGCAAAAACCGGACTCGCCGAATTAAAAAATCGTATTGTTATGGCTCCCATGACAAGGTGCCGAGCAATAGGCAATGTTCCCAACGAACTGATGACCGAATATTATAAACAACGATCGGGAGCAGGCTTAATCATTACCGAAGGCACAGCTCCTTCGCCAAATGCATTGGGTTACGCACGCATACCAGGTATATACAGTAAGGCACAGGTTGAAGGCTGGAAAAAAGTGACTTCGGCAGTTCATCATGCCGGGGGAAAAATAGTTGTTCAGCTTATTCATACCGGAAGGATCAGCCATCCGCTCAATATGCCTGAGGGAGCGCAGGTTCTTGCACCTTCGGCGGTAAAACCAGCAGGACAAATGTGGACGGATACTCAGCAGATGCAAGATTTTCCGACACCAAAAGCCATGACAGCAGATGATCTGTTGAGTACAAAAGCAGAATTTGTTACGGCGGCAAAAAATGCCATTGAATCCGGATTCGATGGAGTTGAACTTCACGGTGCCAATGGCTACTTGCTGGAGCAGTTTCTTTCGCCGGCAAGCAATGTACGCACTGATTCCTATGGTGGAAGCATAGAAAACCGCAGCCGCTTTGTTCTCGAAGTTGCAACAGCAGTTTCCGATGCCATTGGCAAGGAGAAAACCGGCATACGATTTTCTCCTTACGGAGTAGCCAGTGATATGTCGCTCTATCCTGAAATTAATGCTACATACGATTACCTGTCGAAACAATTGAACAGCATTGGAATTGCCTATATTCACCTTGTTGATTTTACGTCAATGGGCGCTCCCTTAGTACCATTGGAAGTTAAGGAAACCATCCGCAGGAATTTTAACAACACTATTATTCTCAACGGTGGCTACAACAAGGAAAGCGCCGAAACTGATATTGAAATCGGACTCGGCGATCTCATTGCTTTCGGAAAACCTTTTATTAACAATCCTGATCTTGTTGACAGGCTTGAAAATAACCTGACTTTATCAGAAGATCTCAAAATGGATTTATTCTATATGGCTGATGAAAAAGGATATACGGATTACCCGGCATATAAGGCGTAATTCCTAGTTTGGACAAGGATTAACGTTTTTAAAAGATCATTAACCCAATCTATTTGAACCAAACTTTCTAAATCAAAAATTGTTAGTCCTTGTTCTTAAATCTAAACATCAGCATTCATTATCAAATAAATTAACATTTCCTGAAAGTACCACACATCTTCCTGAATATGTTACCCATAGCCTAAACAACGAGTTGACCTTTGTAGCTTAAAAATCAAATAATTTAAAATCTTAAAACATATCGTACATGAAAAAACAAATCTTAATCGCAACCATAGCTTTAACTGCCGTGTTCTTTTCCTTCACAGTTGCAACTAATACAGATTGGTCGAACGACAAGTCGCATACCAAAGTTGGATTCAGCATCACACACCTATTGATATCGGATGTGGAAGGCTCATTCAAAAACGTTACTATTAAACTTACCTCCACCAAAGCTGATTTTTCGGATGCTGAAGTTGAGTTTACAGCTGACCCTGCTTCAATTAACACCGACAACGAAAAGCGTGACAGCCATTTAAAGAGTGCTGATTTCTTTGATGTAGTTAAATATCCTGCAATAACTTTTAAAAGCACATCCTTCAAAAAGGCAAAAGAAGCAAACACATACATTGTAAAGGGAAACCTTACCATGCGTGGTGTTACCAAACCTGTAACCCTCACCGCTGTTGCCAAAACCGGAATACACCCTATGAGTAAGAAGAATATTGCCGGCTTTAAAATCACAGGGAAAGTCCTACGTTCGGATTTCGTAATCGGCACCAGTTTCGCTGCGGCAACGCTGAGCGATGAAGTGCAGATCATCGCTAATGCTGAATTCGGCAAGAACTAAGAATCCGCTATCACCGTTTTCCATCCACGAAGATGGACAAATAAAAATTAAACCATATTTATTTTGATTTTAGAAGAGGCTGAGATGCCTCTTTTTTTGTATAAGATCAGATCCTTAAAGAACTACTTCTGTATTTGCTTGTTATACTTATCTTTACGATGCCACAATAGAAAAATGTATTAAATATCTCCCAGATTTATGAAAATCAAAACCATCCTTTTCGGCTCAACCGGCATGCTTGGACAGGCCGTTTTACTCGAATGCATCAAAAACAAGGAGGTTGAATCCATATTGGCAATCAACAGGCAATCGTGTAATGTCAGCCATGCTAAACTCAAGGAGATCATACGGAAGGATCTTTTTGATTTATCCGGTCTGACGGCTGAAATGACAGGCTATAATACCTGTCTGTTTTGCCTGGGCATTTCGTCGGCAGGAATGAAAGAGAAGGATTATTATAAAATAACCCATGACCTCACGTTAAATGCCGCCAGTACTTTACTGGAATTTAATAAAGACCTGACCTTTTGTTATATTTCGGGCGCCGGCACGGACAGTTCCGAAAAAGGCAAAACCATGTGGGCCAGGGTGAAAGGCAAAACAGAAAATGATTTGCTGGCAATGCCATTCAAAAAAGCATATATGTTCAGGCCCGCTTTTATCCAACCCATGAAAGGAATCAGATCAAGAACCAAATTATACAATATGATCTACGCCATTTTCAAACCCTTCTATTTTATTTTAAAGCATTTCGACGGTTTTGTGACCAACACCGAAACTTTTGGAAAGGCTATGATACTAGCGGTTTTGAACGGTTATGAAACGAAAATTTTGAAGAACCGGGACATCAATAAAATTGTGAGAGAAAGTATGATGTTGTAAGACGAAGGCGAAGGATTAGTCGAAGGCGAAACTTTCAGGTTTGAAGCTATGACTCTTTAAAACTGCCCTAAACCTATAGATTTGCAACAGCCAAATGACTTTTTGAATGACTATCCTCTAACAAAATCCACTCCCGTCTGTTTGAGTTGTTGTTAAGAAATTGCTTTAGCCAAGTTCTGAACTGATCAGTTTTCTGAATCAGTTCTTTTCTATGCAATTTTTTCAATATATTTGCACTAAAATACTACCAGCTTGTTTTAACAGCCCTTTGACTGTTTTTTGCAGGTATTTTTTCAATTACCCCCTGAATTAATTCAACTCTTGTTTTAAAATCTTACAGAAATGACCAACACGCCTGAAACATTATTTGACAAAGTATGGGATGCACATGTGGTAAAGCATATTCAGGATGGCCCTGATGTGTTTTTTATCGACCGGCATTTCATTCACGAAGTAACCAGCCCTGTGGCTTTCCTGGGTTTGCAGAACCGGAAGTCGCGTGTTATGTTTCCCGAAAAAACGTTTGCAACAGCCGATCATAATACGCCTACCATTAACCAGCACCTGCCTGTCGAAGATCCATTGTCGGCCAACCAGTTAAAGGCACTGGAGGAAAACTCAGCAAAATACGGCATCTCACACTGGGGTTTGGGTAACCCGAAAAATGGAATTGTTCATGTAGTTGGTCCCGAAAATGGCATAACCCTTCCGGGGATGACCGTAGTTTGCGGCGATTCGCACACATCAACGCATGGCGCATTTGGCGCTATTGCTTTTGGAATAGGAACTTCGGAAGTTGAGATGGTGCTTTCATCACAGTGCATTATGCAGGCCAAGCCAAAGAAAATGCGCATCAATGTAAATGGCGTTTTATCTAAAGGCGTTACTGCCAAAGATGTTGCCTTATATGTCATTTCACAGATTACAGCCAGTGGTGCTACCGGTTATTTTGTGGAATATGCAGGCGAAGTAATTGAGAATTTAAGCATGGAAGGCCGGATGACTGTCTGCAACCTTTCGATCGAAAGTGGCGCGCGTGGCGGCATGATTGCTCCCGACGAAACCACTTTTGCATACCTGAAAGGCAAAGAACAAGCACCTAAAGGCGAAGCCTGGGATAAAGCTATGGATTACTGGAAAACCCTTAAAACAGATACCGGCGCTAAATTTGACAAGGAATTGACTTATAATGCCGACGAAATTGAACCACAGATTACTTACGGCACCAATCCGGGTTTGGGAACCGGAATCACTAAAAATGTTCCTTTTGCTGCTACAGTAAAGGACGGAGAGGCTTCTTATAGAAAATCACTGGCTTACATGGGCTTTGCCGAAGGTGAACAACTCATCGGCAAAAAGGTAGATTATGTTTTCCTGGGAAGCTGTACCAATGGCCGAATAGAGGATTTCCGCGCATTTGCCACCATTGTGAAAGGACGTAAAAAAGCTGACAATATCACGGCCTGGCTTGTTCCCGGATCGCATGT
>JBBSDG010000258.1:0-6526 GCA_038249635.1 Bacteroidales bacterium
CAGCTTTTGATCAAATAGTCGCTGGTACTAGAGAAATAATTAGACCTGGAAGAAATGTACTTCGAGATAAGAAACAGAAAAAATCTTACTGCATGAATTACAAACGATTATGACAAATCCTTAACTAAACGACATTGAATCGTAAATCGTAAATTATTTCCGCCCCACTATTTTTTATTTTCCATTAACTTTTAACTATCTCAAAACGAATAACTAACCCCACCCAACAAATTGATCCCATACGAACGGTAATTATTCCAGCGATAATATTTACTGTTGCCAAGGTTGTTGAAATTAAGCCAGAACGACAGTGATTTGGTAAACCTGTATTCAGCACTCAGGCTTATATCGGCCCAGCCATTAATCTTTTGAGCTACGAACTTGTATTCAGGCCCTCCGAATCCAGGATCGATTGTCCGTGCCGGAACATTAGCCCATACCGCCCCGTTAAAAACTGCTTTGGTTGTAATCACAATCTTATTCTGCATATCGTACCTGCCCGTGAATCCGAATTCATAGGCCGGTTTGTACCAGGCATATTCCTGATTGGTTTTATAATGGGTATAAGTTCCGTTAAGTGCAAGGCTGATATGTGCCGACTTTACAAATTCGAGTTCGCCTTTGAGCTTTACGGTGCTGACTTTATCGTATAATAAAGTAAATGTATTCAGCAGGTAGGAGCTGGTGTCAGTGATGAAAAACGGGTAGTTTTCGTATGTGCTGCTTGATATACTTCCGTTAAAATTAAAGCTGCTGCTGATGTTGCTTTGGAATCCTCCGTAAATGTTAAACCTGTCGAACACAAAATCCCAGGGCATTACCGGGCTGATATATAAATTTTGTTCGGTTGTGTTTTGAAGCGTGGTGCGCTCCATTCCTCCGCCTATGCCGGCATAGATTTTTAAAGCATTGGGGATAAGTTCGAGCTTTGCTTCGGCAACAGGATAAATACGTCCCTGGGTAGTAACCGTATCTGAAAAAACATTAATTTTAAAACCGGCCATAAAGCTGTATTCCTGGTAATCGGCCTTAATAAACGGATTGAGAAGCAAAATACCGTTATTGGCATATCCCAGCAAATTTCCCTGATTTAAAAAGTTGTAGCTTGCTGTTATGCCCAATATCTGGTCAGTTCCAAGTTTAAACAGATCGTATCGCTTGTCGAGCGTAGTGGTTAACACCACATTGTTTTCTTTGGCTTCCTGCGTACCTGCCATATGGTAATAGGAAAGCGCGAAAATGTGGTTAAGTTTATCGGGATCCTTAAAGCTGCTGCCGAATGTAACCGAAGCACCAACTGTATTGTAATGTTGCTTTACATCATCTTTTTGTATGGAAGAATCAGGAAAATCAGATGGCTTATATCCATAAAGATGAAGCCCATCGCGGTAGTAAAAAGCTTTTCCGGTAAGTGTATGCTGGTCGTAGTATTTTGTTCCGTTTATTTCAACCTCTTGACGGCTGTTTTCGGGAGGCCCGTAACCTTCAATTTTCCCTGCTGCCGACTGGTGTTTAAGGTGCATCGAAGTAAGGTATTGTTTTGATCTTAAAGAACTTATAAATAATTCGCCATAAAGGGATGAATAGTTGCCTGCACCGGCGCGAATATAATTCCGGTAAAGCTTGCTGATGGGTTCGGCTACCAGTTTAACGGCAGGCAAAGGTTCAATAATTGGTCTTACTTCGGCAAGGCGTGGCATGATGCTATATTGCATCACAGGTATGGAAGCAACAGTATCTTCGATGGCCGGGTTGCTGCTTATTTTAAAAGCATCCGGAATAATGGGATCGAAAGGAGCCACCACCGTAATTTCTTCATTGTAGGTTTTTGCCTGTGCGCTGACCTTTGTGGTAAAAGTTAAAACAATGAAGCTTATCAGTGTTAAAAGTGTGATTTTATATATTGACGTTCTCATAGCTTATGGGCCTGTTTTTGTGTGCTGATATTATTTTTGTTCGGGGTTTGAAGGGTTTCGGGTTTGAAGAGTTTTGGGTTTGAAGGGTTTCGGGTTTGAAGGGTTTGAGGGGTTTCGGGTTTTGGCTTCCGTCTTCCGACTTCTTTCTCCTCTTTCAATTAATTAGTTTGTATCGCCAATCGCCGCAAGTTTTTCGCGGGCAATCGCCACAAGATCCTTGCCATCATAATTGTCGATGATACTTTGAAGCGTTGATTTTGCCTGGAAGGTGTTGCCTTTTTTAAGATAGACATCGGACAATAGCAGAAATCCTTTAGCTACCCAGAAATCATAGGAAGCATAGTTTTCGGATAAAGCGAAAACAGTTTTTTCGCATTCATCGTATTTCTCATTCTCAAACTCAATCTGTGCCAGCATATATTTGGCTTCGGCTGCCATTTCGTTTTTCGAGAGTTTCATTGTTTCCTCAAATTCCTTTCGGGCTAGCTCGGTATTGGTAAGTGCATACGCTGACTTGCCAATGATAAAATGTGCTTCTGTTTTCAGGTTATCCGTGAGTTTGTCGAGGGCAAGGAGTTTCTGCGATGATTGTATGGCAAGTCCGTAACGTTTCAGCGCATAGTTGCACTGCATCTGGCCTGCCAGTGCATTCATAACCATACCCGGCTGATCTGCAGTTTCTTCGATGCGGATATAATTATCGAGTGCTGCTTCAAAGTTGCCACGGGTATGATTTATCTGCGCAGCCCTCGAAGCCGCATTGGCCGTAAAACGCGAACGCTGCTGGCTCATGATAAATTCGTAGCTTTTCAGAGCCATGTCCAAACGCTCAGCCCTGTAATCGCATTCGGCTTTGTAAAAATTGGCTTCCATGATAAATGATCCTTCAGGAAACTTGCTGATATATTTTTTGAATCCATCAACAGCTTTATCGCAATTGCCGTTCATATACTGGTTTTCGGCTGCTATATAGGTAAGCGAATCCTGCTCGTTGCGCGAAATATCTGCCTCTGGTACCTCTTTTGTGAAATCTACATATTCGTCCACCTGATTCATTTCTACGTATATGCTTTTAACGCTGCTTAAAGCTTCCTTCGATTCAGGAGTGCCGGGATAATCTTTGGCAACCCTTTTCAGCATGGCAAGTGCTTCCTGATCGCGGTTTTGGTTAAAGAAAATTAATCCGGTTTTAAGCAACGATTTTTTCACGTAAGGGCTATTCGGAAATTCTTTTACCACCCGCTGAAAATAGGTGAGCGCGTCATTATCCTTGCCGGTAACATTATAGGTGAGTCCGATTTCGTATAAAGCATCATCGGTGTACGACGATTTGCTGTAAGACTGCAACATCTTTCGCATGGTGGAAATCTTATTCGGCATATCGCCCTGCACGCCATAGCAGATACCGGCCTGGAACATGGCATAATCGGCATCATTTACCCTTGCTGCCACAGCTTTCTGATAATATTCAATGGCAGTGTTGTATTCCTTGATCATGAAAAAACAATCACCAAGCCGCAGGTTGGCGTCACCGGCCAGTTTGTTGTCTGTTTTCTTCTCAGCAAGGTATTTCCGGAAACTATTCGATGCTTTGGTATAATTTTTCTGTTTAAAATAACAGTAGCCGATGTTGTAGTTCGCATTATTATACAGTTTTGATGTCAATGCACCCGGAGTAACCATAAATTTGGAATAGGATTCAATAGCCTTATCCCAACGGGCAGTGCGGTAATATGCCTCGCCGGTCCAGTAGGAGGACAACGCTTTTATCGTATTATCCGATGTTACCTCGCGAGCCTGCGCGAAAAGAAGTATAGCTCCGTCGTAATCGGTTTCGTTGAACATTTCAATGCCTCGGTAATAAGCGATTTTCTGGTAAGCGGCGTCGAGGCGGGTGCTACGCTTTTTGATTTGCTGAATGCTTGTAAGCGCGCTTTTGTAATTTTTGGTAAGCAGGTAAAGGTCGGCCAGGTATCCATATAATTCATCATGGCGAATAGATTCAGGATATTTATTCAGATATTCCTGTATGGCGTTAACCGCTTCATTGTATGGATTATACGAAAGTTCAACAGCTAATTTGGCGTAATTGAAAAGTGCTTCTTCAGTAAGAGTGGTATCACCCTTGATTTTATAAGCCGAATTAAAAGCATTGAAAGCAAATCGTTTCTGATTGGTTTTTAAATAGCAGTCGCCCAGGTGATAGTATGCATTCTGCGCAAGCGTATCCTTAGATGCAGCTACCAACTGAAAGTATTTTACAGCTTCTTTATAGTTACCGTTCTTGTAATTGGCAAAAGCAATTTCATAATTATCAACCGGCGAAACAACCGATGGCTTGGAATCAAGATACTGGTTGAAATACTTGAGGGATGTTTTATACTCGCCCTGGTGGAAGTAGGCATCTGCGGTTAAACGGGCTATTTCGGCGGTTCTCTTATCCTTTGCCAGTTCCAAAAGTGGCAGCGAGCGGGCAAGGACTTCATCATATTTGCCCTGCAGCGCATAAATCTGAACAATATAATAATTAACTACATCGCGGAAAGTTTCGTCGGTTGCAACACGCTCAAAATGTTTAAGCGCGGTTTCGTAGTCTTTCTGCGAATAGGCGATATGTCCATAGTAATAGTTAGCCGGTATATTGTATTTGTTTGGCTTTTCGGTGAGCAGAGAAAAATTTTCACGGGCTTTTTTCAGGTTGTCGGTTTTAAAATATGCATAACCCGATTTGAAATAGAATTCGTTTTGTTGATCTTCTGATAATTCGAACCTATCTACTTTTTCGAAGCTTTCGAGCGCCTTGCGGTATTCCTTATTTGCCAGTTGAAGCTTACCAAGCTCAAAGTTGGCCATGTTAATTTGCGTATTCTGAGGATACGATACTATAAATTTTTCGAATCGCCTGGCTGCATCCGGGTGAAAAAGCTGTGCTGCGCACATAGCAGCATAATACTCGGAACCAGCCTGTAAGTTCGACTTTTCGCCTGCTGCAAGCTCATCGAACATGATTTGTGCTGACCCGAATTTCTCTTTGCTAAAGAGGTCAACAGCCTGATTATATGTGGCTTGGGGGTTGTTGTAGATGCTTGTTTTTTGTGCTGATACTTGCAGAAACATGCTTGTAATCAATACACAAATGGATGAGGTTATGATGCGTGGTATATTCATATTTAAATGCTAAAAATCAGGATTAAAGTTAAAGAATAAATTAACGGCTCAGGGTAGGGCTGCGTTAACTTATGAACAGTAGCAATTTGAAAACTTAACGCTGGCAATTGTTGTATAGTATATGATTGTGAAGATTTGGGAAACGGGAAATAAATTAATCGATCAAGTCTGATAGAAAATGAATCCACAAATGGACAAAAACGAAAGACACAAATAAACACAAATATATTTTCTGGAAATGAAAAACTCAGGAATACTATTGAAACAGGAAATTATAAGTGAGACTACTTCAAAATTGTTATCTTCCGGCTATCAACCAGGCGGTTGCCAGAGGATATTCGTATAGCATAGGTACCCGGTTGAAGGTTGTTTATGTCGAGATATTCAGTTGATAGTTGCATGGTTCGGTTCCATTGCCGGCATTCAATTCCGGCCATATTTAAAAGACTAATATTAAGTTTCTCCTGTTTGGCGAAGTGTGAAGAAAGTACAAGTTGCCTGGCATCGGGTTTGGCATAGATAGTCAGCTCTTTTGTAAATGTTACGCCTTCGATGCCTACAGTGCCATAATCAAATGAAAGGTTATCGACCCACATAGTAGTGCCGGTATGATTCACTTTATCGAGCGGATTAGAGTTCAGAATCAGGATGTTCAAGGTATCCGGAGTTTCCGCCAGCAGGTCGTTGATGGGTATTTCGAAATATGTCCATGAATTAAGCGTGGCACTGATGCTGATAGCTCCAAAACCAATGGTATCCCTTGTGCCGTTATTCCATTTAGAGAGACCCCAGCCCATCGCACAGAAATCATTGTTAACCGGAAGATATTTCAAATAACCCGTTAGTTTTACCGGCCTTGCTGTAAAAGGAGTACCGCCCGTTACGGAAGCTGTTTGGGCAGCAATGTCGATGTTGAGTTTGCCTAAGGTGAGTACGCCCGGAATGGTATATGTGCCGACAAAAAGAATGGTTTTGGTTACAACTGTGAGTTTAGCCGAGGCTATGCCTTGCTCTGGATCTGTCAGATCCTTAGCCACCATAATAATGCTTCCCAGTATTGGGATATTTTGGTTCGATGTTTTCCAGTGATCAGGTTCACCGTTTGTCCAGGTTTCGAAACTGCTGTTTGGAGCCTGCTGAGCGAAAAGCCGAAAGGATAGAATAAGTATTAAACTGATAAATGAAAGGACTTTTTTCATGGTTTACGTTGATAGTAAGGATTAACTACAACAGATAAACTTATAAAAGGTTTGCTGTGAACATTTTTCAGCCCTAAACCCTAACCCCTAAACCCCAACCCCTACTCATTCATCTCATTTCCATCTCAATCCTCTCCAAAAACTCAAAAGATGCAACACTTAGGTGACAACCCTATAAGCAGGATTCTGTTCCTTCGGGCCTGTTGCCGACCCTCCGGCTTCTATCATTTATCTGGGACCGTC
>JBBSDG010000259.1:0-6514 GCA_038249635.1 Bacteroidales bacterium
AAACTGATGTCGGCTATTTCAATATGCGATTCGTTCAGATAGGCCATACTGGAGTAGAAATATAGATTTATAAATGAGGTACGATTTACGAGGTACGAGGTACGATTTACGATTTACGAGGTACGATTTGCGATTTACGAGGTACGATTTACGAGGTACGATTTACGAGGTACGATTTACGAGGTACGATTTACGATTTGTGACGATTTGGATTTTGGATTTGGGACTTATTCCCCTGTTTGCTTGTTCATTCTGGCTATTTCGATTGAACGGTGGAGTTTATCGGCAAACCATTGTTTGGATGGCAACTCGGTTAGATACTGAGCGACTTTTATTTTCTTTTCGTCGAGCATGAGTAATTCGATATGCTCTGTATTTCCTTCGCTGCAAAGTAATAATCCAATTGGTTTGTCTTCACCGGGTTGCATTTCGTGCTTTTCGAGCCATCGCAAATACAGCTCCATCTGGGATTTATATTTAGGTTTGAACTTCCCTAATTTTAAATCGATGGCTACCAACCGCCTGAGTTTACGATGGTAAAAAAGTAAATCCAGGTGATAATCAATGGCATCAATCGGAATTCGTTTCTGGCGTTCAATAAAAGCAAAGCCACTGCCCAATTCCAAAATAAACTGTTCGAGGTTGGTTACCAACGAGTCTTCCAGATCCTTTTCCGAATAGGTACTTCGTAGCCCTAAAAAATCAAGTATATAGGTGTTCTTGAAAAACAGATCCGGATTAATAACATCTTCCGCTTTTAACTCATTTAAAGCTTGTTGTATTTGTAATTCAGGTTGTTGGGCAATGGCAGTACGTTCGTAAAGCATTTTGTCGATCTGGTCGGCAAGTGTTCGGGTATTCCATCGCTGACTAATGGCCATTTCGAGGTAAAACTGCCGTTTTAGCGGATCATTTTCGTAAGCGATTGTCTTTAAATGTGTCCAACTCAATTGTCTACTCACTGCGTAGACAATTTGCTCCTCCGAAAAACTCTCCGCAACGCGGAGAAAATGCATCAGCTGCTTTTCGGACCAACCGGAACCAAAATTACCGGTAAGCTGAACGGATAAATTGGTAATGATCTGTTTCCCGTATGGAGCGCGGTTGCCTTGTAATATAAACTGATTGATATACTTGCCAATCTGCCAGTTGAGCATTGCCAACTCTGCATTTATAGTTACAGCAACCCTGGTTTTAGCCTGTTTAATCAGTTCGGCAATACCACCATAAAGGTTTTGTATGTCGGTAGTTATTTCTGATTTATCCATTTGTGAAACAAAGAAGTATTGTTTATCGTCCAATTTAATTTTGCAGACAGCGTCTGCAAAATTTTCACTTATTCTATATTTTCTTTATTCGTCAGCTTTTTCATCTCTTTGTCGAAATCGCTTTCGTAGAGCCGATCCTGAATTACGCGGTATTTTTCAAATTCATTTTCGGCAAAGGATTTGGCTATTTCAGCTGTTACTTTTCCCGCATTGGTAAGAATTTCTTTTTCATTGAACTGCAGGAATGCGTCGAGCCTGGCAATCCAATCTTTCATATACAAAACCGTCCGGTTATTTGCCTGTAATTCAGCATAATCAAGATACATACTTACAATACGGTTAAGTCCGTCGAGTTCGGTTTGGTTAAGGTAATTTTTAGCAATGCCTACATCCGATTTCCGAATACTGCCAGCCGGCGCGTTTTTCCACGATGTAAGACCCATGTTTTGTTTTTCACTATCGGCACGTGAGTAAATAATTTCGGCTGCTGTTTGGCGTGTAATTGCCCAATGAAGTTTATTCTGTACACTCGCGAAAAACGTATGTGTAGCCTCACTCAGGGCATCATAATCGGCGCTGCATTGCGAATAAATGTCGGTAATTTTTTGGTAAAACCTTCGTTCGCTCGAACGTATATCGCGGATACGGGCTAACTGCTCTTCGAAGTAATCTTTCCCGAAAATGTTATCAGGGTTTTTGAGCCGCTCATCATCCATTGTAAAACCTTTGATGATGTATTCTTTCAGCCTCTCCGTTGCCCAAATACGGAAATGCGTGGCCTGTGCCGAGTTTACACGGTAACCAACAGAAATTATGGCATCCAGATTATAAAACTTTGTTTTATATATCTTCCCATCATCAGCAGTATGTTCCAAAATGGAACTAACTGAAGTTTCGTATAGCTCGCCACTATCGAAAATATTTTTAAGGTGCTTGGTTATGGCTGGCCGCTGCACACCGAATAAAAGGGCTATTTTTTCCTGCGTAAGCCAAATATTTTCGTTGCGCAGAAAAATTTCGACCTTTACCTTGCCATTGGGCGTGGTGTAGAGCAAAAACTCCGCAAAGCTGTTTTCAGGAACGATCTGTCTGGATTTCTTAGCCATACAATCCTTTTTTTACTGTTCTTTATACTTTACTTCAGGCTCAGCAGCCATTGGTAAATGTACAACTTCTTCAACTAAATGCTCCACACTGAGTTTGCCGCTTATCAAACGTGGTAAAAGTAAATCGCGGGTTTGCTGGAGGAGTTGGTTTTTTGCATTTAAAATTTGGTTCTCTTCAAAGATGGGTTCAACAAGTTCTGTGAACTTTTTTATGATGCAAATACTTGGTTTTAAAATGTCAAGATTCTTAAAAACGCCTCTAGAAATTTCTTTAAACGTTGCTCCTGTTGAATAACTCTCAATTAAATTTCTGTTTGCAATTATCCACTCATAGATATATTGATATGGAAAATTTTCATTGGGAATACAAATAATAAAACCTTGGTTAGTACATGCTTTTGTTAAATTTATCCCAACTGCACCAATTGTAGCTCGACTTGTCATCATTACAGATTTTTCAGGGAAAAGCTTAGCCGAAGAGTTTTTAAGCCCTATTTCCGTAATCTGTTTAGTCGAACTATTTAGGAAAATGCTTTTTGAACCAGTTATATCAGTGGGAGAAAACCAATTTATTGAACCGTCTTTCCAAAATTCTATAATTTCAGTTGGAGGAGTACCACCACCCAAAATACTATAAGCATTACCAATTTTCACTTTATGCCACCCTTCAGGTAATCCACCAATCATACCATGTTTCACTTCCTTGCCTTCTTCATTAAAGAATTTAGCAGTTTCGTAACCAGGAAAACGCAAGCGCAGAAACCACTCTTTGTAAATTTCCTCAGCCATTTCTTCCAGGAGCTTTAAGCGTTGTTTGTTGTTTTCGATTAACGCATCGTAAAAAGAGAGTATTGAAGCAATTTCGATTTGAATTGGAAGGGGTGGGAAAAAGATTTGAAATTTTTTTAAGTAACCTAAATTTATTTTAGGAACTCCAGTTGTCATGGCTTCCATGATTATTTTCTGACTAATTCTTGGAGAACTCAAGTAATAGTATGTAAATAATGGATCAGCCACGTTTTTATCCAACCTTAGTCGCATCTGATTAGATGACAGTATAAATTCTTTAAATTTTGATGTTTGGGGTACTATTCCAACTTGCCCAATTGTACCTTTCTTCGTAAAAATAATATCATCAGGGGTACAACCACACCTATGTAATCTCTTTGCTGTTTCCTTTGACACATATACATAATTTCCATCTTTGAATCTATATTTGCCGATTGACAAATTAGTTCCTCTAATCACAGGAATACCTTCAGAAGTATAGTCTGACGCTGGTAAGTTTGAGCCAAATGGACCATCTACAAGTCCGTATTTCTTCAGCGTGATGTCAGATAATGTCATTTTCATTTAAAAAGGTATTTGAATTAAAATATATTTTTTTTTCAAGAGCAACCGATTGTTCCCTCAGTTGACCATACTGTTCGAATAATTCTTTAAACCTATTTTTAAATTCAAATTCTGTAATGTAGTCATCTTCACTATTTACACCAACATATCTTCCAGCATTAAGCGAATAATCCTGTTCTTCAGCGTATTCTTGTTTATCAGCTAATTTGCATAAGCCAGTTATATCAACGTATTTTGCCTCCGGGAACCGACTTTGCAACCAATTCATGTTTGTGCACCAGTAGTTTACAAGGTCACTGGCAAATTTCCAGTTTTGATATAATTCGTCAAACGATTTGGCCAGATTGTTTAACTCAAGTTCTGCCCAGGTTTTATCTGACTTTAGTTTGAGTATCTTATCGGCTTCCGCCCATATTTCGGAAATAGCATCTTTATTGGCTTTTAAAGTGGTATCAATCTCTTTTAAGTCAGTTAAATATTGCCCAAGTTTCTCAGCAAAAGCTAGCTGGTCGGAGTTCCCAGCAACCGAACTTGGTATCTGAGTATCGAAACCGGGCAAAACTACTAATGGAGTGATCAACGAATTTATTTTTTGCTCCAACCCGGTTTCAGCTACTTTCTTTTGTTCTTCCGGTTTGCGCTTGGATGAACTTTCCGCAGTATATTGCCTTAGGTTTGCCAGGCTGGTTTGAAGCTTTTCTTGCAGCGAATTGAAAGTGTCTGGCAGTTCAATTATTGAATCAATGGCATTTTGGATATATGTGGCAACTAATTCCAGGTAGCGGTCGGTTTCGCCCCGGTACAGGCGTACAATAGTGGCCAGGTTTTGAATGTGTTCTTCTTTCCATTCGCGCTGTGCACGGTTTATCTGGTGGTAGGTATTTCGTGCATCCAGAAACAGGATTTTATCTTTACGGTCGGAAGCGGCTTTTTGATTATCAAAAAACCAGAGTGTTGCCGGCAGCGTAACCGTAAAGAACATATTCGAAGGCATCGAAACCATACAATCCACCATACCGCTGTCCACAATCTTTTTACGAATGTCGTATTCCGAATTTCCGGCATCGGAAGCGGAATTAGGCATTACAAAACCGGCACGTCCTGTTTGGTTGAGCGAGGTGGCAAATAATGAAATCCAGAGGTAATTGGCATCGGTAATGCTGTCGCCGGTATTTTTCCCTTTGTTTTTAGGCAGGCCATATTTGTAAAAGCGTTCATCGCCTTTTACCGTGCTTTCCTTTACCGATTTTACATTAAACGGCGGATTGGCCATTACAAAATCGAACTTGCCCAGGCTGTTGTAAGGGTCGCCTTCGTAAGAGTTTACTTCGGTAATTTCGCCGCGTATATTGTTAACCATCAGGTTCATTTTGGCTAAGCGGGCCGTTTCGCCCATATACTCCTGGCCATAGACATAAATATCGCTCAGGTCGTGGTTGGCTTCGCGGATAAACTTGGCACTCTGAACAAACATGCCTCCGGAACCGCAGGCAGGATCGTAGATTTTACCGGCATAAGGTTCAATTACCTCCACAATAAAGCGAACCACAGATGTTGGCGTGAAAAACTCGCCGCCTTTCTGTCCTTCGCTCATGGCAAACTCACCCAAAAAGTATTCGTAAATCTTTCCAAAAATATCGCCGGAAGCATTTTTGGGAATATCGGAGAATGATTTCAACAGATGAGGGAGTATATCTTCTTTCTTTTTCTCAATATCGAAATAAGCCTCTTTGGGCAGTACGTTTTTAAACTTTTCGTCCTGGTGTTCCTCAATGCCTTCCATCGCTTTTCGCAATGCTTTTGCCAGGCTCTGATCGCCGGGAAGTTTTAAAAGGTAATCGTACCGGGCATAGTCGGGCAGATAAAAACCGCATTTAGCCAAAGCAATAGATTCAATACTGCGTTCAAGGCGAGTTTCTTTATCGGCTTCGAATTCTTTGTTAATTTCGGCTTCGAAATGACTGTATTTATTATCGGCAAAACGCAGGAAGATAAGTCCCAGCACCGGCACAGCATAATCGGCGGCTTTTATGCCGCCATATGCCCTGAGGGAGTTGGCCGATGCCCAGAGGTTATCTTCGAGTTTTTTGAGTTGGAGGTTGGTCATAAGTTATATTCTTTTCAATTCTTTTACTCTTGTTATAATCTCTATGTATAGTTGAATTAATGAGAAAATAAAGAATTGTTCAAATGTAGTGAGGATAGCTGAAACAGGAGGAGGAATGCATAAATAAAAATACTAAAAGTTAATAAACTGATTTGGTTTTCAGAATAGTTTCAGTGAAATACACTAAAAATCAAATTACCCCTGCTCTCCAATACCATTGGCCTCAGGGGTGATTGAATAAAAAGATGCAATTGCTGTTTAAAAGTTATTAAAGAGTATTGAAGCTGGCCCGTTTTACAAGGCGGTGGAAAGCGTTATCAAAATCAAGCTCTTCCGGATCGTTGTCGTCATACTAATTTTTAAGAAAGTCCTGCAAAGTTGATGCTTTGGCTAAATATTATTTTGATTTGCTGGGAACCGAAAACACAAGTTTATATCCTGTTTTTTATTTTTTTTCTTGTTCTTTTGTCATGACACAAAAGAACCAAAAAGTCTAGGCTTAATATAAATTTCACACAGATGTACGACTTGGTAAGGCTCGCAAAACAAGGCCTGTTAGAGTTTCCCATATCCGGGCAGCACGTGAGGCTGGTGTTTTGCTACGCACATGCCCGCGCTGTTTACCTTCGTCAACATCTGTTGTGAAATTTCTATTAGGCCGGTCCCTACACCCTGAAAAT
>JBBSDG010000260.1:0-6482 GCA_038249635.1 Bacteroidales bacterium
ATACCAACAAACTTAATTGGTTTGTTAACAACCGAACGAATGGTAAGAGCGGCACCGCCACGTGTATCACCATCGAGTTTGGTAAGAATCACACCATCGAAATCGAGCCGGTCGTTAAAAGTTTTTGCAGTATTTACTGCATCCTGGCCTGTCATTGAATCAACCACGAAAAGCGTTTCGTGAGGATTTAATGCCGATTTGAGTGATGAAATTTCGTTCATCATCATTTCATCGATGGCAAGACGACCGGCGGTATCTATAATTATTACATTGAAGCCGCGATCTTTAGCGTAAGCAAGTGCATTACGAGCTATTTTGACCGCATCTTTGTTTTCAGGTTCAGCATAAACGGGAATATCAATCTGCTCGCCCAGTACTTTTAACTGATCAATAGCAGCCGGGCGGTAAATATCGCAGGCTACAAGCAGAGGGCTTTTCCCTTTTTTGGTATGTAGATAATTTGCCAGTTTGGCTGCAAAAGTCGTTTTACCACTACCCTGTAAACCCGACATTAAAATTACTGCGGGACTGCCTTTGAGGTTGATTTCCACTTTCTCACCACCCATAAGCTGAGCAAGCTCGTCGTGAACAATTTTAACCATCAATTGACCAGGAGAAACCGAGGTAAGCACATTCTGACCCAGCGCCTTAACTTTAACCGTATCGGTAAATTCCTTGGCAACCTTATAACTAACGTCGGCATCGAGCAATGCCTTACGGACATCTTTAAGGGTTTCGGCCACATTAATTTCAGTAATATAACCGTGGCCTTTCAGCAATTTAAACGCTCTGTCGAGCCTGTCGCTTAGACTTTCAAACATTGTATTCCAGTATTTTCGGAGATGGATATTGTTACCTGCTCAAAGCAGGGTGGCAAAGGTAGTAATTTTTAGGGAATCGGGCAGCAGGACACTTTCAGGAATTGAAACCCAAAAAGCGAATTTATAATAACCAAATACATCCTGATCATTGTGGGAACCCGATGAAAAACGGTCTGAAAAAAAATCATTTCTGTAGATTGAGTTTTTTTATCAGACATCGGAGTATAATGTTAAAACTATTATATTTGCAGTATAAATACTTTGTCTTAAACCTGCCTTTGTTTGGTAATTCTTTTCATGAAATTAATATTGGAGAAATGAGACATCCATTGACTGATTTTTTGATGATCTTTAAAATAATATGGTAATAAGACATCTTTTTTATTATCAACACATTTTGAGCTACTTTTAACGGCAAATAATCAAAATATATGAAAAAAATAACTACCTTTTTACTCTGCCTGCTGGTCATAACTTTTACATATGGCAAATCTGTTACCATGGAAAAAGCAAACCAGGTAGCAAACAAATATCTTTCTGCTAATTCGTTGAAAGCCAGTCGCACTATAGCTAATAGTTTCAGCAAATCATACAACGGAATTACAACATATTACGTTTTCAATTACACGGGTGGCGGATTTGTGGTAGTTTCGGCCGATGATGCTGCTATTCCTGTTTTGGCTGAATCGGACGAAGGCTTTATAGAACCAGAGATTACCAGCCCCGAAGTCCGCTTTTGGTTTGACAGTTACAGCAAGCAAATTGCAGAAATCGCTACGAGTGGTGCTGATAACGCTCAATCAATTAAAGAATGGAACAACATCATTAACAATGGAGTTAAAGCTCCTATGGCTGATGTAGTTCCGTTACTTAAAGATATTAAATGGAATCAGGATGATTATTATAATTTTTACTGCCCTGCCGCAACCGACGGACCAGCAGGAAAAGTATATGTTGGCTGTGTGGCAACTGCCATGGGTCAAATTATGAAATATCATAATTTCCCTGAAACAGGAGTAGGCTCACATTCCTATGTTGACGGTGCTTACGGATTACAGACTGCTGATTTCGGTGCAACAAGCTATAATTTTAGCTCGATGGGAAATTTAGCAAATAGCAGCAGTTATCAGGAGGTTGCAAAATTATTATATCATGCGGGTGTTTCAGTAAATATGGCTTACGGAACAACCGACGGAAGCGGGGCTTTTTCCTCGGATGTACCAGATGCGTTGAGTACATATTTTAATTATGATAACTTAACAATAAAACAGGCATTTATGTCTGATTATACTATGACTACATGGCGAGCTTTGCTAAAATCGGAACTTGATGCTCAACGCCCTATATACTATTCGGGAAGCGATGAAGCCGGAGGTCATGCCTGGGTATGCGACGGATACCGCAGCTCCGACAATAAATTCCATATGAACTGGGGTTGGTCAGGCAGTTCAAATGGGTATTATACCATAGGAACTCTCAATCCCAACCTTACCTCCTATCAGTTCAATACAAATAACGCCATCGTTTATGGTATTAAACCTGGAAATCCTGATTTAATAGTACGCTTTACAAATCTGGATCAATTTAATTCAGTTATAGCCGGACCTTCATTTGATATTAAATACTCGGTTGTAAAAGGTACACCGACAGCCGTAAAACTATATATCAACAATAAGCTTGTTTCCACTTCAACACAAACCACTATTACGTATCCATGGAACACCACCGATTCTCCTTTGGGCACTTACACAATTCGTATTGAGGCCATTGACAGCAAGGATACTGTTTACCAGCAAGCCTATATCGGGCTGAATGAATGGAAATCGCAGAAAAGTGCATTTACGTCACCTTTCAGATATATTTCAAATATACACGCTGTCGATCCAATGGTTGTTTGGGCTACAGCTCTGGATATTGACCCGGTTCTATCAACAACAATTAATGAGTTCACAAAAACCAGCGATGGAGGTGAAACCTGGATTTCTGGTAAGGTTCTGGGAGGTACAGTGTATGGGCTTGGCAATATCTGTGGTATCAACAAAGATATTGCATTCGTTTCGGTTTACAGTGGCACTGCACAGGACAACACATGCGGTGTTTATAAAACAAGTAACGGAGGAACTACCTGGATACAGCTTCCCGGTGCTTTACAGGGGGAAAATTCATTCGCGAATAATGTATGGTTCTGGAACGAAAATGAAGGAATGTGCCATGGTGATGTGGATGCTAAAACCAATTGTTTTGAGATTTATACTACGTCCAACGGAGGCTCCACCTGGACACGCGTTCCCAAAAAAGATATTGGTGGCGTTGCAATAGCCATTGCAGGCGAAGGTGGTTGGACATCAGTAATACAGGCAGTAGGCGACAGTACAATTATGTTTGGTACAAACAAGGCAAACTTATATATTTCGCACGACAGAGGATTGCACTGGGTGGTTTCGAAAACAGGAATTGCGCCGGTTACCAGTGGGGTGCAGGAAATCTGTTTTAAGGATAAACTGAACGGGCTGGTAGTTCAAACTGCAACAACAACAGTTCTTCGGGAAACACATGACGGCGGAACAACCTGGCAAACCATTACTCCTGTAGGATCATTTCAGAGAGGCGATCTCGCTTTTGTACCTGGAACTGATAATACATATGTTTCAACAGGATCAGGAGCATCATACAGCTTCGATGGAGGCCATTCATGGTCGCTGGCAGGCGGAACCGAAATTTCAGAATTCACATCAGTTGCTTTTGTTAACAATACCTGCGGATGGGCCGGTGGAATTAATACCAGTTCGCTAGAAAAAGGTTTATTTAAATATATCGGCAGCCTTGTACCTGCTGCGGTTCGAAACCCCGTTACAAAACTTACAGCCGAAGCCATTGAACTTACGGCTTTGGTAAAATGGTCAGCACCGGTAATTGCACCGCTCAGCTACACTATTTATCGCAATGATACATTGAAAGTTCAGAATATTACGGAATTGCAATACCTCGATGCCCCGGTATCGAAAGGTCGGCAGGAATATTGTGTAACCGCTGTTTATGCCCAGGGGGAATCGACAAGAGACTGCGCCTATACCACAATCGCACTGGGTATTTCGAATACCGAAGAAGTAGGTTATCATGTATATCCCAATCCTGCCAACGAAATAATTAATATTTTAACCCCGGTTAAATTCAGTCAGGTACGCTTGATTAACAGCCAGGGTAAGGTTGTTTACAATTATGCATCAACAGGCACATCTCTTCATATTCTCACCCAGGGATTTGAACCAGGCATGTACATTCTACAGATTTATTCGGGATTGCAGGTATCTACTCAGAAAGTTTTGATTGTAAGATAGAAATCTGGAGATTGGAATTATAAAAAAGCTGTGTTATTCACAGCTTTTTTTGTTAATCTGAAAAACTCATTTTATTGACCCGCCAGATTCTTTTTCTTGTTATAAAAAATGAGCATAACCGCTGAAATATGCAAAAGAACACCTGTACTGAATAGCAGCCAATCAAATGATCGCGGTATAAATTGAGTGGTCAGGAGCAGCATATCCTTTTCCCTGCTGATTCCGGTTGCCGGATGTAATGAATTGTATTCCGATGCATACATTGCAAAATCCTTCATATAAGCTATCAGCACCATAAAAGTACCGGCAATAAGCAATGCCAATATTAATTTTGAAAGGCGAACAACAGGCAAGTATGCTTTTCCGACATACAATATTACTGATGCAAGCAGTATCATAGTAAGCGAATTAATGACAGGTGCCAGAACCGGCCCCGTCCAGATGCTTGGCAAAAGAAACAAGATATCGTTGGTCAGGAAGGAAGCCGGCCAATCCAGAATAATTTTCAGGAACAGATAATAAGTCAGATCCCAAACCGCAAAAACAACCAGGAACCAGGCAAAACGATGAAGCCATTTCTCCGCAGCCAGAACGCTCACAGCAAGTATCATAATCAGTGTGGCTGCCTCACGGAAAAGCTCGGTAACAGCAAGTATCCGACTCATTTCCTTGATAGGAAAATCAAAACCTTCGGGGTAATACAATTCCCTGAGGTAAACAACAACTGCTGATTCCAGGTATCCCATTGCAAGGGCGAAAAATACGATCCAGATTGTTTTTGGCAAAGGCTTCATACTATTCAATTATCAGTATTCTGAAACAAAGTTAATCAAGGTTCAATACGGTTTAACAAATTCTAAAAGATTACAATTCCTTTGTGGAATTTTTAAATATTTGAAAATTATAAATTATACAGTTTCTGAGGGTTTCGTAATTTTAGCATCGATTTACCAATTTCATGTTTGGTTCGAACCAATTATTCCTTAGTAAGATTATGATTATGAATAAATTAATCATTTCAATAGCTGCGTTTATCATCGCACTGTCAGGCTCAGCCCAGAAACAGGAATTTGTAATTTCTCCACCGGCTGGCAATAAGTTTACCCATATCGATAAAAATGGGGAAACTGTGATCCCCAATGGCCGTATCCTGACACCTGCCGGTAAATGCATGACGGTTGCCCCGCATCCTTATGGGCTGGCTATCAGCAATGACGGTAAAATAGTTGTAACGGCCAATTCCGGTATTAATCCATTATCGATTACCATAATACGGAATCTGAATTCAGAAAAACCGGATATTCGGCAGGTGCCTCCCGGAGCTTCAACCGACAAGGGAGTGCTTGCCTCCGTATTTATGGGACTGGCTATTTCGCCCGATAACAAGGTAGTTTATGTAGCAGGCGGACAGGAAAATAAGGTTTACATTTTTGATATCAATACAGGGGCCAAACTTGACTCAATAAATTGTAGTTCAATATCCGGAGATGCAGATTATTCGCACGGATACATAGGCGATATGGTGCTTAGCCGCGATGGGAACCGGTTATATGCCGTTGACCAGATCGGCTTCCGGATGCTGGTAATCGATCCTGTTAAAAGAAAAGTCCTTTACAATGTGCCCATCGGACGATATCCCTTTGGCATTACGCTATCGACTGATGAAAAAATGGTGTATGTGGCAAATGTAGGCATGTACCAGTACAGCCTGGTGAAGCGCAAAAAGAAAGGCGAATGGAAAAACGGAGTGATTGATTTCCCGGCTTATTCATACAATACAAAAGAAGCAGAAGAAGGAATTTCCAACGACTCACTCCAGGTACCGGGACTTGGACCCATCAATGCCGATGAATCGTTTTCGGTATGGGCCATAAGCCTTCAAAAAAACAAACAGCCGAAAGTTATTGCCAAAATTAAAACAGGAACCCCGGTTGGGCAAATGGTTGAGGACTTTCCGGCTGTAGGAGGGTCTAGCCCAAATTCGATAGCAGCTACCAACAAGTATGTTTTTATCAGTAATGGATCAAATGACAATATTACCGTGCTTGATGCCCGTAAAAAGACCATTGTAAAACATATTCCTCTTTGCCCTGATGAAAGACTTTCAAAGCTTCGCGGCATTATTCCTTTTGGGCTGGATGTATCACCCGACGGCAAGAAAGTGTATGTTACCGAGTCGGGGCTCAATGCCATTGCTGTGATTGATGTTGAAACATTAAGCGTTACAGGCCATATTCCAACAGGCTGGTTTCCGGCAAAAATAAAAGTTTCGCCCGACGGTAAAAAACTGGTTGTTGCCAACGCCAAAGGATATGGAAGTGGC
>JBBSDG010000261.1:0-6440 GCA_038249635.1 Bacteroidales bacterium
CGGATTTGCTGTGCTCTTTCATGCCTTGTATTGCGAGGAGATACCTCTGGCTTAGAAACGCCAGCATTGTTATAAAGCCTTGATCTTTTGGTACTTTTCCATCAAGGGAAAAGGACAAAAAAATAAATACTAATTCAATTTTCGAATTAATTCAGCGATCTATAGTGTATTCTTTTAAAAAATCAGATACCTACTAATGTCTAAACTTTTCCAGCACATCAAAATATTATGTAGCCTAAATATTTAGATAATGAATAACAAATATTTTTTTTGTTGTACCTTTATATCAGTGAAGGTGAATTGTTTTCTGAAATAGCTGGGGATAATTTCTAAAAGAAAACTGACTTGGATGCGATATTTCCCCCTACCGCCCTCGTGATGAAAATCTGTTTATTCAAAGCAGTAAATACATAAACCTGTAAAATTTCACTCCATGAGAACAGCCTATTTATTAATAATCGTATTTTCTTATCCGAAAAGTGTTTTGCACAGGAAGCGCAAGTTGTTGTTTTTAAGCACGAGTTGCGCTGGACCGATGAAACGAAGTTTCCGAACTATTTCCTGATGCCTGAAATCCGCGATTCAGTTTTTAATAAAACCAGGCTCGAATTAATGAATTACCTGAAGGTTCCTGATGTAAAATTTCCTGCTGAAGTTGAATATAATATCATGAATGGATTTGGTAAACAAAAAACTGAGATGCCTCAAAATATTTCCGGTAATGCACCCGAAATCGGTATTTTCTCATTTATTACCAGGGCGACTTCAGGATTTGCAATGTTCTGGAATCTCACAATGATCATTAAGCAAAACAATAAAATTATCTTTCAAAAGGAAGTAAGCCATGAACTCGAATATTTCAATCCTTCGGGCTACCTTACATCACAACTGTGGATAAAACCTGAAGAGTTTCAGGAAATATTTACCCGGCTGGTAAAAGAAACATTGGGTGTGCTGTCTGCCACAAATGAAAAAATAGTTCTGGGCTCACTCGAAGCTGAGGAAAATAAAGCTCGTTCTCTGTTGCCAGGAGCGATGCGGCACCTGTTAAAAATGAACGGAGCATGGGAAAGCGGGGAAAATTTCTCAGCCAGACTGCAAACTGAAAATGATACTTTGATGGATTTCTATTTTAAGGATGGTTTCTCTTCAAGCATAGCTACACCCACTCTTACCGGCGTAATGGGAACCTTATTTTCTGAAGTCATGGGAGTTGACTTGCTTTACCAGCAGAAAGTCAGAAAACAAATAAACAGTACTATGTACTTTTCGGATGATCAAAAGGTTATGATTAAAATGAGTTGGATTGATGTTGAAACCCACACTTTTCTGTTTGATAATGCTACAACCCGCGTATCCGGTCCTATGGTTGCTGAATTGTACGACAACCATCAGCAGACGGGCTATTTTTTATTTACTTATCAGGAAAAAGTGAAAGAAACTGCTAAGACGAGTGAAAAGTTTAATGCTTTTTCAGGAATGCAAAAATCTAACACATTGGGCATTGAGCGTATTCAACGCATTGAGGGCGCTATATCGGGAAAGCCGGTTAGTGCTGAATTTAATGAGGGTGAAGGTATAATCCGGATAAAATCGGGCGATGAAATGCTGGGAGTCATGGTGGTTCAGAATTGCAATCCTGAAAACCAGCAAATTAATAATACGAATTTGTCGAAAAACAAACGATTTGTTACCTCAACAAGTCAATCGGTTGCTAAACCTTCGATGAAGAATGAGAAAAAAACAGAATGGTATCCTCTTTTTTTACCAGGAGATGTTACCGATGATTCACGAAAAATGGCTATAGAAGCCCTGGTATGTTTATTTTTTGGAATCGGGAACATGAATTGAAAATCATGCCAGGTTGTTCTGAAGCCGGTATTTTTCAAATCCTGTTGATACGGAAATATCATTTGCACACCATCAGCTATCTGAACAGATGTTCAGGAAACATTAATTTTCCCAAGTATCATTTCCTTCATTCTCGCTACCTGGCTTTTCAAAAAACCATGTGCCCTTATACTGCCTTCACCGGTTGTGCCGATAATAATAGTTGAATATCCTATGAACGGACAAACAATATCGACTGACGCTATACGGGAGTAAGGAACGGTTTTTTCGTTTCCACTGAATAGTCCCGGAATTTTTAAGGTTACACCAAGTTGGTCAATCACAATTTTGGTAGGGAAAATTTTGTTGTTTGTTGTAAGGCGCGAAGCGATAAAGGTTTCCATACTAATGGGATTTAAAATACAGAATTGGTTATAGGAAGGTTGTTTTTCTAAATTTACTCAAAGGTATATGATTTTTAAAGTATTAGCAAGGTGAAAACTGATTTGTAATGTTTTATCCTGGTTATCGCCATAACCTGTAATAGTTAACGCAACCCAAATAGGTAACAGGTGAAATTTAAATAGAATTCCTTTCGGTGTTTTTGGTGAACTTAAACCTACTCGATTTGTTTTTTTTATAATGACTTTAAAATTCACTGCCGTAATAAATACAGTACCGGTAAGCCATTCATAAATTGAATAAATAGAACCATGGAAAATAAAATGAAAGTTGAAATATGGAGCGATGTAATGTGTCCGTTTTGCTACATCGGTAAACGTAAATTTGAAGCGGCACTCAACATTCTTTCGCAAAAAGATTCTATCGAAGTGGTGTGGCACAGTTTTCAGCTTAATCCAAATATTCAGTTCCAGTCTGGAAGAGATTCGTATTCCTATCTGGCCGAAATTAAAGGTCAAAGCAGGGATTGGTCAGTCAGGATTCATGACAACCTGGCTCAATCGGCTAAAAGTGTTGGCCTTGATTTTAATTTTGAGAAAGCAAAAATCGCCAATTCTTTCGATGCACACAGGGTAATACAACTTGCAAAAAAATATGACCTCACCAATGAGATTGAAGAACGTTTTTTCAGGGCTTATTTCACGGATGGAGATCTGATAAGCGACCATGCAACCTTAATTCGTTTAGCCACCGAAGTGGGTCTGCCGAAAGAGGAAGTAATTAAAGTGTTGGAGAACAATCAGTATGCTGCTGAAGTAAGAAATGACGGAGCAGAAGCGCAACGAATGGGAGCCAACGGGGTGCCGTTTTTTGTAATTGACAGGAAATATGCGGTGAGTGGTGCACAGGATTCTAGCGTTTTTGCCGAAACACTGCAGAAAGCATTTGCCGGATGGAAAGAAAACAATCCTGAAGCCATCCAGGAGCAATTAAGCGGGCAAACCTGCACAACAGATGGTGTGTGTAAATGATAATTTATTTGGATAAAAATAAAAAATCGCTTATAAATCAATGATTTATAAGCGATTAATCATTTAAAGTGACCCCGAAAGGATTCGAACCTTTGACCCGCAGCTTAGAAGGCTGCTGCTCTATCCACTGAGCTACGAGGCCCTTGAAGGGTGCAAAGATATAAAAACATTCCTAATCTCATTCTACAATCTGTTGGTAGTTACAAACTGGCCTCAACGCTATTAAATTACGCAATCCATATTCCCTATAAAAGGCAATAATTTGACAGGAAAGGAAATTTTTCTGTTTTTTCAGGGTTAACCTATTACTTTTTAAACTAAGAGCAATAAACTACTAAATGAATCTGATTGCTTACACGCTTCCGCTTCATTAACTCCGAATCTAATGCACTCGTTCAACACTTCTAACTCGTCCTGCTTTGAAAACTAAAAGTAAATATCTGAGCTTCGGAACATTAATCCTGATCATTATATTAGTAGCTCTTCAGGTTTCTGATGATTTCTCCGGAATCCTGCTTCTCCCTCTTTCAAGGTTTGTGTATTTCGGCCTCATATTAGGTTCGGGAGTACCTGTGTTAGTTCAACTGGTATTTCTTTCTACATTGTTTCTTATTATAACCGGTATTTTGAAATTGAGTTTGCCGGGTTTTAACCTTAGTTTTATACACCATTCCAATGGAAGCGGAATAATTTACCTCGCGGCACAGGCACTCGGCACCAGCAAAAGCAGTCAGAAAAGTAGTACTGTTCTAAACCAGGGTCCGCAAAAGAAACCGGAAAACGAACAAGGAATACTGATGATTGGAGGTGGAAGTATCATGTTTGCCAATAAAGTGTTTTTTAAAATGACCGGATTTCAGCCATTGGATATTTTTGGTAAAGATTTTGCTGCATTGATTCTGCCCGATTCATTGGTTAATTACACAATGCTGAGGCGGTTGTCGGTAGATGAAATTCAAAAATTACCCGGAATAGGTATTGTTACCAAAGGCAATAAAAAGCTTTTTGCTTACAGTGCTGCCAGTGTTGGAAAAGAATTTGACCCTGATGGAATAAATATTTTTTACCTCAGAGAAGAAGAAGTTACTGAGAGCGCAGAATCCTCAAAAGACACCCTGTTCTTCGATTCCATTGAGAATGTTGAAAACCTGCATTGGATATGGGACGAAAAAGGAATAATTTACCTCAATAACAGTTGCCGCAACAACCTCCCGTTTGCGTTAGGACAAATTATCAGCAAGCCTGGTTTAATGTTGAAATCAGTACGCAAAAATGATCGTAATGAGATTAGGCTGGCGTTAAAGGAATACGCTACCACCGGGAAATTTAACAAAGATATATGCTGTGCCAGCGAGGAAGGCGACTTTAGATATTTTAGAGTAAGTATTACTACCAGGGCTGAAAGCGGTGTATATCCTGTCCGAAATCATGGAATAGCTTATGATATCACTAACGAAAAGCATTCCCTGCATTTAGCCGAAGCCGCAGCTCTTGAAGCAGAAACTGCAAATAGAAATAAGACCGCTTTCCTGGCAAATATGTCGCACGAAATCCGTTCGCCGCTTAATGGAATTATCGGTTTTTCGGAATTACTTGCCGACAAAAGCCTTACGGATGCTGAGCGCGAAAGGTATATAAATATCATTCACAACAATGGAAACGCATTAATTACTTTGCTCAGCGATCTGATAGATATTTCAAAGCTCGAAACAGGAAATCTTGAAATCAGCAAGCGCAGGTTTGTTCCCGCCATTTTAATGGAAGAACTTAAGCACCAGTTCGAAAATGCTGCTGATGTAAACGCGCAGAGTGTAAGTATCATCTTTACTCAAAATGCAACTCTCCAGAACCTTGAAATTGAATCCGATGCAAACCGTTTAAGGCAAATTCTTGTAAACCTGATCACCAATGCTATGAAATTTACGCCACAAGGCTGTATTGAAATTGGTGCTGACCTTTCGGGTAAAGAAATGCTCTTTTGGGTAAAGGATTCAGGAATAGGCATCCCTTATGAAAAACAACAAACAATTTTTGAAAGATTTCACCAGGTTGAAGGAACTGATTCCAAACCCACCATTGGTTTCGGACTGGGACTGGCAATATCAAAAGCATTGGTTGAATTACTCGGCGGCCATCTATGGGTCGAATCCGAACCTGAACTAGGATCACTCTTCGTATTTACTATAAAAACTAACATTGAAAGCAATACCATGGAAACAAACCAATTAACAGAAAAAAGCTCTTATCCTTATGATTTTAGAGAGCACACAATCCTGATAGCTGAGGATATCGATTTCAGCTTCCTCTACATAGAAGCAGTACTTCGTCGCACCGGAGTAAAAATTCTATGGGCTCAGAATGGCAAAGAAGCCATTGAGCATATTAAAACCAATCACGACATCGACCTTGTACTGATGGACATGCACATGCCTTTGATGAATGGATATGAGGCTACTGAAATTATATCAAGTCTCAGGCCAGGGTTACCTATTATTGCTCAAACGGCCTTTGTGCTTCCCGAAGATGTAAAAAAATGCTATGCAGCAGGATGCACCGGTTACCTGGCAAAACCAATCCGTAAAGAGCAGTTGCTGAATTCGTTGTCGGAGTATTTTGACAAGATGGACCGCCGCGAAGATGCCATGCCTTTGTATAGGGTTAATATTGGCTAAGACACTTAAAGCTGGCTATTTTTATATGAGGTTACTATCTGTTATACGGCAGGTTAGTGTGGATTGCTTCTGCTGATGGATGCAGATTAGATTGAACCAACTTGAAAATTAGCATCAAGAACCAGTAAAAAAAACATTCGAACTATAAAAGCACAAAACCCTGCAGTTGCGGGGTTTTCTGTTTTCAGGAAAGTACGATTCAGCTTCGTTATAGAGGTTTAAACGTGTAATTCAACTATACTTTTTTCGGGTATTGATGACGGTTAAATGCGTATTTAGTGTCAATAGCAAAGCTCATCATTCTATATACATATGCTCATTTTCTTTAATTCCAGATTTGGTTCTTCAAACTCAATCTTCTTTATGCGAGGGCTTTCCCCTACAGGTTGCTGAGCTGAGCCGAAGCAAAGGGGTGCGCGTGGGCAAAACTCATTTTAAACTCGTTTTCTTATACACACTATTTATAGCATGTTAGCAAAATCAAAGGTGAAGCAGGGTGTGAAAA
>JBBSDG010000262.1:0-6429 GCA_038249635.1 Bacteroidales bacterium
AATACCTATAACTTTTTCGCATTGTATGCCAATATCGACGGGTTTAGTTATGCGGAGGCAGAAATTCCTTTTGCCGAAAGGCCCGAAATCGATCGCTGGATACAGTCGGAACTCAATAGCCTGATCAAAAATGTGGACGAGGCTTTTGCCGATTATGAGCCAACACGTGCCGGCCGCCTGATCACTGATTTTGTAAATGAACACCTCAGCAACTGGTACGTGCGTTTGTCGCGCCGCCGTTTCTGGAAAGGTGATTATTCCGGCGACAAAATTTCAGCCTACCAAACCTTATATCGCTGCCTCGAAGTGGTTGCCAAACTGGGTTCACCCATTGCGCCTTTCTTTATGGACAGGCTCTTTATCGATCTGAATAAAGTTTCGGGTCTGGATAAAAGCGAGTCCGTTCACCTTACTGATTTCCCGGTTGCCGACGAAAGTAAAATCGACAAAGAACTGGAAGAGCGTATGCAGCTTGCTCAGCAGGTTTCGAGCATGGTGCTTAGCTTACGTAAAAAAACAAATCTGCGTGTTCGTCAGCCTTTGCAGAAAATCCTGATACCGGTTTCAGGCGATCATATCAAAGAACAACTTGAACTGGTGAGCGGTCTTATCCTGAGCGAAGTGAACGTGAAGGAACTGGAATACCTCGACGAATCGGCCGGTTTCCTGGTTAAGAAAATCAAACCAAACTTCAAAACACTTGGTCCGCGATATGGTAAGCTGATGAAAGAAATTGCTTTAGCAGTCGGCGAATTGAACCAGGCTGACATCAGTAAAATTGAAACCGAAGGACAATTAAACCTGCAGATCGGAAGCGAAATCGTTGAAATGCTGCTGTCGGATGTCGAAATCATAACCGAAGATATTCCTGGCTGGGTAGTTGCAAACCAGGGTAAACTTACCGTTGCTCTTGATATCACTATTACTGAGAATCTATGGCAGGAAGGCATAGCCCGCGAGCTGGTGAACCGCATACAGAATATCCGCAAGGATCGTGGTTTTGAGGTAACTGATAAAATAACATTACAGATCAAAAAAAATAATCTCATCGAAACTGCAATCAGTAACTTTAATACCTACATTTGTTCGGAAACACTAGCCGGATCTCTCACTGTAACTGACCATGATTTACAGTACACTGATACCCTTGAACTAACTGAGGATATTACTGTTGAACTTAATATTAAAAAAATATAACGACCCGTAAACCAGATTAAACTGATCATTAAATACCTGAACCTATGAAAGCGGAAGAAGCAAAAGACGAAAAAGGAAGAACCCACTACTCTGATGAGGAATTGGTTGAGTTCCGCGAACTCATTCTCGAAAAACTGGTAAAAGCCCGTCACGATCTCGAATTGCTGACCGAAGCCTATACCAACAGCAACGACAACGATACCATGGACACCTCTCCAACTTTTAAAGTATTGGAGGAAGGATACCAGGTTCTTTCGAAGGAAGAAAATGCGCGACTGGCAGGCAGGCAGGAAAAGTTTATACAGAGCCTCGAAAATGCATTGGTACGCATCGAGAACAAGACCTATGGCATTTGCCGCGAAACAGGTAAACTGATTTCGAAGGAAAGACTTCGCAGCGTTCCTCATGCAACGTTGAGCATGGAAGCCAAAATGAAACAGAAATAATCCGAAACGGGGTATTGTGCTGAAGAAATCAATTTTAATAGTTTTTATCGTTCTGTTCATTGATCAGGCTTTAAAATTATGGATTAAAACCAATATGACCATGGGCCAGGAATTTCATATGGCCGGTAACTGGTTTATAATTCATTTCACCGAAAACAACGGAATGGCCTTCGGATTGCAGTTTGCAGGCGGATACGGCAAACTCGCGCTGAGTTTATTCCGTATCTGTGCAGTAGGATTCCTGGGTTGGTATATTGTTCACCTTGTCGGGAAAAAGACCGCGTTTGGTGTTGTCTTTTCCTTCTCGCTCATACTTGCAGGAGCACTCGGTAACATTATCGACAGTGCCTTTTATGGTATGCTTTTTAGTGAGAGTAGTTACTTTGATGTGGCACGGTTCATGCCGGCCGAAGGTGGCTACAGCACTTTCCTGCATGGTAAAGTGGTTGATATGTTTTATTTCCCGATCCTCGAAGGTATCTATCCGCAATGGATTCCTTTCCTTGGTGGCGATAGTTTTATTTTCTTCCGCCCGGTTTTCAATGTAGCTGATTCGGCCATCACAACCGGTGTGTTGAGTTTACTGATCTTTCAACGCCAGTTCTTTAAAACACAGGACGAAAAACCTGTTGAAAAGGATGCAATTGTAAACGAAGATGTTTCTTCGGACCTGGCTGATAACAACCTGAAATCGGAGGAATAATAAAATATATGCTGACTTATAATCATCAGCGTTAAATATCTGAATTTGTTTTTTAAATTTGCTTCCTAAATCAATTTTATATGGCTCAGAAAATCTCCGGTAAAATTTCCCAGATCATCGGACCGGTAATTGACGTATTGTTTGACGAAAATTCCCCGCTCCCCAATATTTATGACGCCCTCGAAGTCAAAAACGAGCAAGGTGCTGTAATCGTACTCGAATGCCAGCAGGATATAGGTGAAAACACAATCCGTACTGTTGCTATGGATTCAACCGATGGATTGAGCCGTGGAATGGCTGTAACATCAACCGGTTTAACCATTTCAATGCCTATTGGGGATGCCATTAAAGGACGGTTGTTTAATGTTATCGGAGATACTATTGATGGTATGCCAGCCGTTTCGCGCGAACACGTGGCCAGCATCCACCGCGATCCGCCCAAATTCGAAAACCTTTCCACTTCCAAAGAAGTTCTTTATACAGGTATAAAAGTTATCGACCTTATTGAACCGTATTCAAAAGGAGGAAAAATTGGTCTGTTTGGTGGTGCCGGCGTTGGGAAAACGGTTATCATTCAGGAACTTATTAATAATATTGCCAAGGCATATAATGGATTTTCAGTATTTGCCGGCGTAGGTGAGCGTACCCGCGAAGGTAACGACTTACTCCGCGAAATGATTGAGTCCGGTTTGGTTAACTACGGCGACGACTTTAAGAAAAGTATGGATGAAGGTGGCTGGGATTTGTCGAAAGTTGACTTAAAAGAGTTGGAGAAATCGCTTTTAACCATGGTTTTCGGTCAGATGAATGAGCCGCCCGGAGCACGTGCACGTGTTGCGCTTTCAGGACTTACCGTTGCCGAATATTTCCGAGATGGTAATGAGCAAAGCGGTGGAAACGATATCCTTTTCTTTATTGATAATATTTTCCGCTTCACTCAGGCAGGCTCCGAAGTATCGGCGTTGCTCGGGCGTATGCCATCAGCTGTAGGTTATCAACCAACCCTGGCAACCGAAATGGGAATGATGCAGGAACGCATCACTTCCACTAAACGAGGTTCCATTACTTCCGTTCAGGCTGTGTATGTGCCTGCCGATGACCTTACCGACCCGGCTCCGGCAACAACTTTTGCCCACCTTGATGCAACCACGGTATTGAACCGGAAAATCTCTGAACAGGGCATTTATCCTGCCGTTGACCCTCTGGATTCAACTTCACGTATTCTCAGCCCTGATATTGTTGGCGAAGAACATTACAATACTGCCATGCGGGTAAAAGAAATTTTACAGCGCTACAAGGAATTGCAGGATATCATTGCTATTCTGGGTATGGATGAACTTTCGGATGAGGATAAACTGGTTGTAGGGCGCGCCCGTCGGGTAGCACGTTTCCTCTCGCAGCCATTTTTTGTTGCCACACAGTTTACCGGAATCCCGGGAGCTTTTGTAGCCATCGAAGATACCATCAAAGGATTTAAAATGATCCTGAATGGTGAAGTGGATCAATATCCCGAATCCGCTTTCAATATGGTTGGTACCATTGAAGAAGCGATTGAAAAGGGGAAGAAAATGCTTGAGGCAAATTAGTGTTTTGAGATATCTGAGAATTGAACAGGATGACGAGATAGTATGTGGTGCATAGTGCATAGTGCAGAAACCTTGAAACTTGTCATACTGAGCGGAGTCGAAGTACTGTAAATCTAAAACTCCGTAACTCTTTAACACTTCCAGCCCTAATCCCAAAATCCTAACCCCCAAAACCTAATCAAATGAAAATAGAAATAACAACTCCCGACAATACCATTTACGAAGGTGATATTTCACTGGCCCAGTTTCCGGGTCTCGATGGTTCATTCGAAGTTTTGAATGACCATGCGGCCATGATTGCAGTTCTTAAAAAAGGCAAGATTAAGGTGATTGACTCCAAAAAGAGCGTTCATTTTTTTGAAGTCAACGGCGGAGTTGTGGAGGTACTGAAAAACAATGTTCAGGTGCTTGCTGAATAAAGTTATACGATTCAATAAATTGAAAAAGGAGAGCTTTTGGCTCTCCTTTTTTGTGTGAGAACCAATAGCAGTTGAATAAAAATATTTCTGACCAACTTTAATTGTCCTGTTTCAGTATTTATTCAGGAAGTTATTTTAAGAAATTTACTATATTATTTTCGATTCAGTATTTATATATTTTTCCAATTCTTCTTTACTAGGCAAGGCTAACTGATACTTATGTACAAATACACTATGTTCCAAACCTGTAGTTGCATATTTTACCATTGTTTCACCTTTGTCGGTGCAGAGCAGAATGCCTACCGGAGGATTATCATCTTCCTGCATTACCTCATTTCGATAAGAATTCAGGTATGCATTCATTTGGCCGGCATGGCTGTGTTTGAATTTTTCAATTTTCAAATCTACCAGCAAATGACATTTCAGAATACGATGATAAAAAACCAGGTCGATGAAATAATATTCACCATCAATTAATATCCTTTTTTGACGTGCTTCGAAGCAGAAACCATATCCCAACTCCAATAAAAATTCCTGAAGGTGATCCAGTAAAGCTTGCTCCAGGTCAGATTCAGTTACTAATGCCTGATCGTTAAGTCCAAGAAACTCTATAGTAAGAGGATCGTTGATTATATCTCGAGGGGAGAGTTGAACTGCTTGCAGGTTTGCCATTTCGGAGAGCTTCCGTTTATCTTTTGAAAGGCCGGATCGCTCGAAATAAAGCGATCCGATCTGCCGCTGAAGTTCTCTGGTACTCCAGGTACCCTTTACGCACTCAATTTCATAAAATGCTCTCTTTAATGGATCTTCAATTTTGATAAGCTCAACTAAATGAGTAAAGGATTATGTTTGAAGTAAACGTGCCGGATTAAGACCTGGCTTAGCTTCAGCACTTTTAGTTTCACCTAAAACTTGTATAGCTTTGATATCAAATGGTTTAAATTGTTCAGGCACTGCCTGACCAATTGTATCTTTTACACTATCCGGAGATTGTTCAGGCACTGCCTGAATAATTGAATCTTTAGTATTCTCTGGTGATTGTTCAGACACTGTCTGGATAATTTGATCATTAGTTTTTTCTTGCAATTGTTCAGGCATCGCCTGAATAATTCCAAGACTACTAAGAAAAGGAGGAAGAGCATAACCAATATGAGGATATGTCAGATAAAATTGTCTATACAAGTTGAGATTAGTAAAAGACATTCCTTTCTGACCCATATCTTTCAGTTGTTTCTCAAACGTACGAATAAGTCTATCGCCATAAGTAGCTCTATCTTCACCATTCTGTTCATATTCCACAATATAAAATCCATAAAGCCAATTTCGCACAGTCATTGCAGTATTGACAGCTTTAGCAGCGGATTCGTTAAGGGTATTGTGGTTAACCTGAAGGTTTTGTATGAGACTTTCGAAATTCATGATCTTAAATTTATTGCATTATCCAACGGAAAGTAAAGCGTTTTCTTTAGGTAAATCGATATCAACTATGATGCAATAAGGGCTTTTAAATATTTCGTTACGTTCAACAAGATAGGCTGTTGAAAGCAAGTATATGGTGTTGTCTTTGCAAATGTATCAAAAGAATCATAGATTTTGGCATAATTATTTTAAGATTTCGGAAGAATAGCCTGAAAGACAGGAAGTTCAGGCAAGAGTTTCCAGCCCCGAAAACCAATTAGAAAACAAAGATCCGTAAGGAAGGAATAAAGGCTGAATCATATTTGATGCCACAGCCTCTCCGCAAGATATTGCCTATCCGGATTTACTATCTGATGCAAGTGAAAAGGCAGATGAGTTGAAAGATGAGCTTTATGATCCAGCGTTGCATAATAGAAATCTGAGGGACCTAACGGAAAGTTACCCATTTATGCAAAAAGTAAGCATACAACACAAAAAGAGGCCATCTCATAACCGAAATGGCCTCTTCTAATAATTTTAAACGAAAATTACAATCCGCTTAACCCACATTGCAGCTAATCCGACCGTATTGTTTGAATATCATCAGAATACGGATTTTTGAAATCCATTTTGTGTACTACAGATTTTTTCTTTTTGTATGGTTCCGATTTGTATTTTAG
>JBBSDG010000263.1:0-6429 GCA_038249635.1 Bacteroidales bacterium
AATAACTATTTTCTAATAACTAATTTCCATTAACCATTTTCCATTAACTAAACCCTGCTAAACCCCGCTACACCCATTCTTCATGCAAAACATCTCCTTTAATCCCTACCACAATTTTCTTGATCGGAATATTTCTGCCCGACTGCTGAACGGCCGTCCTGGCCATTTGAATCAGCCCACCGCAACATGGAACTTCCATAATGGGAACAGTAAGCGTGTTGATTTTCGCATCCGAAATCATAGTTGAAAGTTTTTCGATATACACTTCCTTATTGGTATCGAGTTTTGGACAGGCAATGGCAAGGGATTTATTTTTTAGCAGGCGATCGTGGAAGTCGCCCATGGCAAATGCCACACAATCGGCAGCTAATACTAAATCAGCACCCTGGAAATAGGAAGCCATAGGATTGACCAGGTGAAGCTGCACTGGCCATTGGCGTAACTCAGATGCGGCCGGAACAGACTGATTTATTTCAGGCGCAACTACAGCGGCGGCTGCAATATTCACTTTATCCATATCAATACGGAAATCAATTGCTTTGGAACCTCCACATCCACCACAGGAACTTTCAGTCTCCGGTTTTACGTGATTCAAGGCTTCTTTCATATTCTTAAATATTACGGTTGATGCTACTGATGGTTTTACTTCGGCTCCGGGACTCAGATCAATTTCATGTTTTTTGATATAGGCAACTGCCTCTTTCAGGAATTCATGTTCGTTATGATCGCGCAAATGTTCGAGGTGCGCCAGAATGGTGTTACGGCCTTGTTTTACAATGGTTTCCATAACAACTGTTTCGTTGTAAGGCTCAGCTTCGCGCTCAATAATTTCGATGGCTCCTTCGGGGCAATGGCCAAGGCAGGCACCTAAGCCATCGCAAAACAAGTCGCTGATCAGTCGCGCTTTGCCGTCAATTATCTGAAGTGCCCCTTCATGGCAGTTGGGGATGCATAAACCGCATCCGTTGCATTTTTCTTCGTCAATCTGTATAATCTTTCTAAGCATAATTAATGTCTTTTGTTTTCAGATCTGATATTTTTGTGTTGGTTAAATAATCAACAAATTCATTGGTCAGTTTATCGGGTTTTCCACCAAAAATACAGGTAATAAACGGACAGGTGTTTTCGGTAATTCCGCAGAACTGGCAATCCACATTTCCTTCAATTAATTGGTAAATCTCAAGCATGCTTACTTTATCCGCGTTTTTCCTGAGGATAAATCCGCCACCGGGTCCGCGATTCGATACCAGGTATTCATTTTTAGCTAGAACCTGTAATATTTTAGCCAGGTGGTTTTGTGATACATGAAGAATTTCAGCAATCTTTTTAGCGTTGAGCCTTACTTTTGAAGAGGCTATCAGAGCCAGACTGTGAATAGCCAGGGAGGCTGCTTCAGAAATATGTACGAGTCGGCTCATCTATATAGGAATTAAAGTATTTGAATGCGCAAATATACAAATAATTTTAAATATCCCTGAAATGAACCTGAAAAATAAATATAAGTATAGTAATAGGGGAGGCCAGTTTATACCATCAGGTCGCTAAGTGTGTTCGACGATAAATGATCGCGGAAAGTTTGTGTCATACTGGAAACGACTGAACCCAATATGCATTTATCGAAGGGACAAACCGGCTTTTCGTGGGGGCAACTGATTACTTTAACCTGTCCTTCGATAGCTTCGTATATCTGTAATAATGTTATTTTAGCGGGTTCAATATTGAGTTTAAATCCGCCCGAGGGTCCGCGGTTCGATGAAAGAAATCCTTCTTTTACAAGCCTTTGCATAACTTTGGCTACATGATGACGCGACGAACCCGTTATGTCGGCAATTTTTTGTACATTTATAGTTTCTCCGGCACGGGCAACAAGCACCATACCATGCATGCCTATGGATGCGGCTTCGGAATATGAAACAATTTTCGCCATTCTGTTATATAAGTATTTAATTGCTCAAATGTCGGTATTATTGTTTTATCAAGCATAATATAACTGTAATTTGAAGCAATTCTAAATAAGCGGTACAGTTTTTGATTTGATTCCGCTACAACTAAATGATTCTAAAAATGATTAAAACTATGTGGACCAAAAAACTGATCTTTATTACCTCAATAAGTTTTCTTGCAATTTTTTCAAGTTGCGACGTACTCAACCAGGTTTCGCAAATAAGTAATCTTACCAAATGCGATTTCAGGCTCGAATCGGTTCAGAATCTCAACCTGGCCGGGATAAATGTTCAGAATGTTCATAAAATGTCGGACTTGAATATGTTCGATGCGGCAAATATTGCTGCTGCTGTTTCTTCTCAAAAATTCCCGCTTGATTTTACATTGAATATTGAAGCCAAAAATCCAAATTCTGCAGTTGCCGGCATGACAAAAATTGATTGGATACTACTAATTGATGACATTGAAATGACACGAGGCATTCTGGATCAGCAAGTTACGATACCTGCAAACAATGGTACAACAGTTATACCTGTTAAAATGCATGTTGATCTGCAAAAAGCCTTATCGGGGAAAAGTGCTGACGCTGTAATTAACTTTGGAATGAACCTGGCCGGAACCGGGAACAAACCTACCCGCTTTACGGTTCAAATGAAACCGACAATTTCAGTAAATGGTTTCCCGATTACTTATCCGGGTTACTTGAATGTAAAAACGGAGTATAGTGGTCAATAAGACCAATCGCTAGATTTGCATTATGAAGGCTTTAAAAATACTTAGGTATATTGCGTTGATTCTTGGATTCCAGGCGTCAGCATTTTTTACTTTTTTCCTGATTATGGAAGGAGGGGCTGATCTCATAGCTGGCAAGTTCAGGGTTATTCCTATTATGTTGATGATGATTCTGGCGGTGAGTGGTTTTATCTGGGCAGTGACAAAACCTTCGAAAGGCAGCCTGGTAATGATATCCGGTGGTGTTATAATGTCAGTATATCTTTTGCTTTTGGGTGGATTTGGCGAAATTAAAATGTCATTGATTTATGGATTGCCGTTTATAATTCCGGGCGCACTATTTTATTTTATTTCCCAAAAGGAATCAGGTTCGAACCTTGAAACGATTTTATAAAAAAAGCCCGGCAAAAAAAATCACCGGGCTTTTAATTTTTCAGCTAAGTTCTAAAGTAACCCGCCATTCTTATAAATCTGCATCTGGGCATCATAAAACTTGTTGATAACCACCGACTTGTTTTTAGTGATATTGGTTATCTCACCTGTTTTGAAATTAATCCTGACCTTGTCATTCTGCTGTAAATCAAGTTCTTCGAGCTGGCCGGTTTTGTAAGTCAGGATTGGAAGTGCCGCATTTATGGCATTCCGTTCGTAAATAGCACCAAATGATTCAGCAACAATAGCCGTTATGCCCAGCGACTGGAAACAATCAACCGCCTGCTGGCGTGAGCTTCCGGCTCCAAAGTTCTTGGTAGTGAACACAATATCTCCGGGCTGAGCCTTTTTTGCAAAATCCTCGTAGCCTTTCAGGTTATCAAAAGTATATTGCCCCATCTCTTTAATACTGGTGATGGTTAGATACCGGTTATGGAAAATCATATCCGTATCAATATCATCCTGGCGGATAACCCATGCACGACCTTCAATAATTTCAGGTTTTTTGGTTTTCTCACGAACAACAACCTCACGATGTTTAATTGCGGGTTTCGCAAAAGTAGATGCTACTTCGGGAATGGCGTCAGGTGTAGTGATGTAACCTGCAATTGCCGAAGCCGTTACAATGCCCGGTGATGCAAGGTACATGGATCCTTTGCCCTGTTTGCCCGAAAAATTCCGGTTACCGGTGCTGATGGTAATTTCATCTGGTCCGTTTTGGCCAACCTGACCTGCTGCACAGCCGGCACAACCCGCATTCGATACCAAAGCACCTGCATCTTTAAAAATCTGGATAAGTCCTTCCTCCAGTGCTTCGCGCCAGATGGCATCAGTAGTTGGCACAATTTTGAAAACCACTCCGGGAGCAACTTTGCGGCCTTTCAGAAGTTTGGCGGCTTCGCGAAGATCAGTCATGCGTCCGTTGGTGCAGCTTCCCAGGAAAGCCGAATCAATCTTTGTGTTTTTTACATTCTCTACCGAAGTATCATCATGCGGATGGCCCGGATTAGCAACCATAGGAATAAACTTTTCGATATCGATTTCATGTACAAAAGTATATTTGGCTTCCGCTGATGCTGTGATGGTCTCAAATCGTTTGCCTGTTAATTCCTGTAGTTCATCGAGTATATTTTCGTTAGGACTGAAAAGGATAATAATTGCTCCCATTTCAGTACCCATCGAAGCGATTGTTATACGTTCGTCGAGCGTAAAATCTTTTACAGCATCGCCTTCGATTTCAACGGAAAAGCCAAGTAATTTGTTGGCGCCGTAAATAGAAAGAAGGTTCAGAATAATATCTTTTGCCTTTACATTTGCCGGACGTTTGCCCTTGAAAACCAGTTTCACGGATTCGGGTACTTTAAACCATACTGATCCTTTGGCCCAGGCTGCTGCTATATCCTGGTCGCCCATTCCCTGACCAAAAGCTCCGATTGCTCCCATGATATTGGCATGTGAATCGGTTGAAACAAAAGTGCTTCCCGGATATACCAATCCTTTATCAATGGAAAGATGAGTTCCCACACCTGCATCAATGTCATAAACTTTTATGTCATTCTGTCGGGCAAAAATGCGGCAGAATTGTTGGTTGGCTGCATATTTCTGGTCGGAGCCGCCGGGATTACAGTCGAACGTGAAAAACGTACGCGAAGGATCGTGCACAGTCAAACCGTTATTCAGGATATTTTCGACAACATTGGCACCGCCGAAATCGCGTGCAACGCGTGCATCAATAAATACATCCACTATATCACCGGGTTTTACGGTTGCCTGGCTGCTGTGGTTTGAGATTATTTTTTCTATTATTGTCATTTTTGTTTAGTTAATGGTTAAAAGAAAAAGGTTAATGGTCGGATGAAAGAGGATTTTGGGTTTTATAATATCAACTTGTTCCATAATCTTGATAATCATCATTTACTTCTCCATTTTCAGAGCTTTGTTTTGCTTTTATCAGGTAATTGATATATCCATTTATCAATCGGATACATTCATTGGTTAATGCTTCAAGGTGATCGTGGTTTTCGGCAGTCAGGTATTCTGAATCAAGACTGACTGACAGATGATCAAGTATTTCGTACAAAGAACCTCTGCCAATGCGACAAAACTGAATATTTTCCTGGAAATGATATCTGCCATATCCTTCTGCAATCTGGGTTGACGGTGATCTGGAACTTCTGATCATCTGATCACACAACCTGTATTTTTCTTCAGTAGGAAAAGATTTCACAACGATCCATATTTCCTGGCGAAGTTGCCTGCATTTCTTCCAGACTTCAAGGTCCTTAAAAGATCTCATTTTTCAGAACTTTAAGAATTGTAAAAAAGGACTATTTCTGCCAACTATTTTCTGTTAACTATTTTCTGTTAACTATTTTCTGTTAACTGTTTTCTGTTAACTACTTTCTGTTAACTATTTTCTGTTAACTATTTTCTATTAACTATTTTCCATTAACTATTTCCCATTAACTTTTTTCTATTAACTGAAACCTAAAGCTTCAGCCTCTCCCTAAAAGGTTCAAATGTCATAAAATCAGCATGATGCACCACATAAGCTTCTGTCGAACGCTTAACCATATTTCCTTCACCGGCGTGGGTGGCAATGATATGACAAACTGCTGCCGGAACTCCGCATTGCTCAGCCAGTGAAACGCCCGAAAACGGATGCCTGATATATTTTCCATAGCTTCCCTGTACGGATTTCCCATCTTTGAGTTCGTATTCCAGCAGTTTTCCTACATCGGCCAGAATAGCTCCTGCAATTAGTACATCCATATTCACAGGAAGATCAGTCTTGAAGAACTCATTCATCTTTTTACCTGAGTCCAAAGCAATATGTACCACGCAGCGTTTATGATCCATAAAAGTAACTTTCAGATCAGGGCCACAAAGTAGGGTAAAAGGAATGGTGTTAAGATCATCGGGTGTTAAAACACTTCTCTGCAGTGCAAGCGCCCATGTTTGAGTAGTCTTTTCTTTTAAATCAATGTCTTTTATCCATTCCAGTTCAGGCCATAACTGACGAGCCTGTTCGAGGTATTTCGGTTCAATATTCATAGCTTGGAAGTATTAATGAAAGAGCCGCCAATGCAGCGGCTCTTTATCGAATAACATTGTTTATAATTTAGCAATAATAGCGTCAGCCATCTGTTTTGTTGATGCAGCTCCCTGTTTGATTACATTCGGCGAGCCTTTTAATTTCATCATATCATATGCTTTTACTTTGCCTTCGGCAACCACATCGGCAATTGCTTTACGGATACGATCAGCCATTTCCGTTTCACCAAGGTGTTCGAGCATCATTACTCCTGAGAGAATCATTGC
>JBBSDG010000264.1:0-6392 GCA_038249635.1 Bacteroidales bacterium
TCAACTACCAATCCTTCTCCGGCTGGCTTTGTGACGAGGTATTCTGTTTATTTTTTGTTTTATCGAGCGTACGTTTTTCGTTGTTATTCATGGCGTTAAGCATACGGTCGGCATCCTGTTTCGACATATTAGGCTTAGGCTGCTGTTGCTGTTTTTGTTGCTCCTGTTTCTGTTGTTCTTTTTGCTGTTGTTTCTTATCCTGTTGCTGCTTTTTTTGTTCCTGCAATTTGGTCATGGCATACGAAAGGTTGTAGCGTGTATCTTCATCTTTCGGATTCTGCCTCAATGCCATTTTATACGCATCAATACTCTCTTTGTATTTTTTATTTTCGAAAAGTGAATTTCCCATGTTGTAAAACACGTTCGATTTAGGAGTTTCTTTGCTATCAGTCTGGGCAAGTTTTTGGTACTGCATTAAGGCTTCACTGAAATTTTGTTGTTTATAAAGCGAATTGCCAAGGTTAAAAGTTGCTTTTGGTGAGTTGGGCAATTTTGTTAGTGCTTTACGATAGTCAATTTCAGCCTCTTTAAAATGCCCGTCATTGTATTTGTTATTGCCCGAGCGCACCATTTTTTGAGCAGGTTGTGCTATGACAACGCTCACAAAAAAGAAAAGAAACAGGGTCAGTTTACTTCTCATCAGCTTTTAGTGGATTTAGAACTGAATAATTTAATTTTGCCTGCAAGCCGGCCTTTACGGTCAGCAATCAAGACTTCACCCAGGATTAAAATCAGGGCAGCCAGTACAAAAAACTGGAATCTGTCCTCGTAATCAGAGAAAAAGGCTTCGTTGTATTCAGCTTTTTCCAACTTATTGATTTGGTCGAATACTTCCTGCACTCCTGATTGCGAGTTATTTGCCCTCACGAAAATCCCCTTGCCTGCCTTAGCAATTTCCTGAAGCATGGGTTCATTGATACGAGTTATTACCGTAGCTCCTGATGCATCCTTTTTATAGCCTATCTGAGTATTGCCGCTGTACACAGGTATTGGAGCACCTTCGGGTAATCCTATACCGATAGTGTAAATTCTGATTCCCTTTCCTGCAGCGGCTTGTGCAGCTTCAACGGCATTATCTTCATGATTTTCGCCATCGGTAATTATGATTATAGCCTTACTTTGTTTTGTATTGGCAAAGCCTGATGCGCTGGTTTCGATGGCATCACCAATAGCAGTTCCTTGCACAGGAATCATTCCCGGACTTACGTTGGATAGAAAAAGTCGTGTTGCCGAATAGTCGGTGGTAAGAGGCATTTGTACGTATGATTTCCCTGCAAATACTACCAATCCTACACGGTCGTTTTCCAACTTGCCAAGCAGATGGATTATTGCCTGTTTTGCCCTTTCGAGCCTGTTGGGAGTTATGTCCTGAGCCAGCATACTGTTCGAAACATCAAGGGCAAAAACCATATCCACCCCTTTACGTTTAATTTTTTCTAGCTTTGAACCGGTTTGGGGATCTGCCATAGCAACCACAATTAATATCCAGGCAAGCGACCATATAATGAATTTTAAAATTTCACGCGTGCCCGAATACTCAGGTATCAGACGCATTACCAGGCTATGTTCCCCAAAAGCAGCCATTGCTTTTTTCTTCCGTTGGCGCGCATACACAAACAGCAGAACCAGCAGCGGAATAAGCAGCAGCAAGTATAGAAATTGTGGATGAGCCAGTCGAAACATATATTTCAGTTAAAAGTTAAGGTACGAGTTTGAGAACAACGAATCGCAATACGTATTCAAGAGTCAGCAAAATGAGGGCAAGTATAACAAATGGCAGAAATTCTTCCTTTTTCCGGTTAAATTCTGTGACATCAATCTTTGATTTTTCGAGCCTGTCTATTTCTTTATACACTTCCTGCAATTTTTGCCTGTTGGTAGCCCTGAAATATTTACCGTTGGTAAGTGCGGATATCTTTTGCAGCAATGCCTCGTCAATCTGCACCTCCATTCGCTGATACTGCATACCGAATTGAGTGCGCACCGGAAAGAGTGCCGTACCCATGGTGCCTATACCTATTGTATATATCCTGATTCCATAAAGTTCGGCCATTTCAGCCGCTGATTGCGGATCTATTGAACCCATATTATTTATACCATCGGTGAGAAGGATAATAACCTTACTCTTTACTTTGCTTTCTTTCAGTCTGTTAACTGCGGTGGCAAGTCCATCGCCAATGGCAGTTCCATCATCAATCATACCACAATTAATATCTTTATAAAGATTGATAAGCATGGCATGATTAGTAGTAAGCGGGCATTGCGTAAAACTTTCGCCGCTGAAAACTACCAGGCCAATGCGATCGTCAGGTCGGCTGCTGATGAATTCAACAGCAACTTGTTTTGCTGCTTCTATCCTGTTAGGCTTCAAATCCTCTGCAAGCATCGAACTCGAAATATCGGTGGCAAGCATTATATCTATTCCTTCTACACTTATATCCTGCCGGTTCATATTGGTCTGTGGCCTCGCCAGCACCACTATAAGTAAGGTAACTGACAGCATCCGGAGTCCGAAAAGTCCATATCTTGCATAGTGTTTCCATCCTTTGGACGAAGATTTGAAAGCTGCTGTTGACGATATTTGAACCGGAACAGAATAGTGCCTTATCCTATACCAGTACCAGGCTATGGCTCCCGGTATCAGGAGTAGCAACCATAAGTATTCGGGGTCGGCAAAGTGGAGGCGGGCTATCATGCTTTTATTTCAGGAACAGCGGTTTCAATAATGCTTTTTTCAACTGGTTTCGTTTCAACTGCTACAGCAACTGGTTTGGTTTCTTCGATAAATTGTCGCGACAGTGTCAAACTCAATTCATTTTCTTTTCGGAGAGGTACTGCTTTTGCAAATTTCGCATAATCAGCCTGTATGAGAATATTGGTAAGAATCTGCCGCGAATCCGGCTTAAGTCCTGCAACGTCATAGGCTGAAAGTATTTCGGAAGTTATCATTTCCATAGCTTCGATGCCATGCTGCTGATGCAGATAATGCCTGATGATATCCGTTAATTCCGAATAATACTCCTTGATCTTTCCTTCCTGCCATAATTTTTTCTGTTCCAATTCGTTCAGGCTTTGCAATGCAGTTTCCCAGGGAGGCCCTGGCGCGCGCGTTAAAACAGGGAAAAGCGGTTTGTTGATCCGTTTACGCCAGAAATAATACCAAATCAGTCCTATTATTAAGCCAATAATGGCAACTCCGCCTATGTATGGAACAAGCTCGGCAAAAGTTAGCGGTGCCTGTATCGGACCTTTGATATCTCTTATTGCCCGTGTGGTATCCACTTCAACGGCTCTCACTTTCAGGTAAACGCCTTCCGAAAGTAGTTGATACTTTTTGGTATCACCCGAGTAAGAATATTGAATGGCAAAAGGTGGTATATAATGAAACCCTGTATCAAAAGATGTTATAAACAGGGTTTGATTGTAATTAACATAATCTTTCCTGCTGGTGTCTGTGGTATCGACTTTTGATTTTGATGCTACTTCAACCGCCTTTGTAAGTGTATCAACTATTCCGGGCCAATAGATTATAGCCGATTTTGGAAATGTTGCGTTTATCCTGAGTTGAACCTGTTCTCCGATCCTGATGGATGAAGTATCGAGGCGTATCACTGCTATTTGCGAAAACACCTTTGCCGGGGTAATAGCAGTTATGATCAGTACAAAACCGAAGACGAAAATATTCCTGAAACTGATATTTAAATCCTTCTTCATCCTCAATGCCTCATTTCGCGTATTGTGAATAATTTCATCAATGATTTCACATAATCCTGACCGGTTATAATGCCTGCCGTGTCAATTCCTGATCTTTTGAAAATCCCGTCAATTGTCCTTTCATGATCTTTCCACCACTTACTGTAGTTCTCACGCACTTTACTGCTTGATGTGTCAACCCACACACGGCCGGCTGTTTCCTTATCATAAACTTCCATCATGCCGATTGAGGGCAGTTCAGCTTCCCGTGCATCATAAACCCTTATTGCCACAAGGTCGTGCTTGCCTGAGGCTATTTTAATTGCTGGCTCAAAATTATGATCAATAAAATCGGAAATTATAAATGCAGTGCAGTGTTTCTTTATGGCATTGGTGAGAAAACGCAAGGCCTCCGACAAATCTGTCCCCTGGCTTTCAGGCTTGAAATCAATAAGTTCGCGGATAATCCTGAGTATGTGTGATGTTCCTTTTTTGGGAGGGATAAATTTCTCGATCTTGTCGCTGAAAAATATCACACCAACTTTATCGTTGTTTTGAATGGCCGAAAAAGCCAGTACGGCTGCAATTTCGGTCATCAGATCTTCTTTGAAAGATCCTTTTGTGCCAAATTCGTTTGAACCGCTCACATCAATCAGCAGCATGACCATCAGCTCACGTTCCTCATCAAATATTTTGAGGTAAGGGGTATGAAAACGCGCAGTTACATTCCAGTCAATGTTCCTGATATCGTCGCCAAACTGGTATTCGCGAACTTCGCTGAAAGCCATACCGCGACCTTTAAACGCAGAGTGATAATGCCCCGAAAATATATTTCGCGACAAGCCTCTGGTCTTGATCTCGATGCGCCTTACTTTCTTAAGAATTTCAGCGGGTTCCACAGTTTTTGCTATTATTGTTGAATAAACTTGAATTGAATTTGCTGTTTAAGTTTGAATTTTGATACTTATGGATTTTGGAATAAAGATTAACAATTTTCGATTTCTGAAGTATCTATATATAAAATATTACTCCTAAAATCTTAATTCGCTCTCCTTATTTTGAAATCTTTGGTAATTCAAACTTCAGTTTCCCTGAATCATTGTCCGGATGGCAATTCGTTTAGGGTACTTCAACTGAATTAAGGATTTCGTTGATAATATCCTCGGAGGTGATATTTTCGGCCTCAGCCTCGTAAGTAAGCCCGATACGGTGACGCAATACATCATGAGCAACCGCTCTTACGTCCTCAGGAATCACATACCCGCGCCTTTTGATAAACGCCAGTGCCTTGGCTGCCATAGCCAGGAAAATACTTGCCCTGGGCGAAGCACCGTAACGGATAAGATCTTTGAATTTCTTGAGGTTGTAGTCTGCAGGGAAACGACTTGCAAATACGATATCTGTAATATAGTTTTCAATCTTTTCGTCGAGGTAAACTTCTTTCACAATTTCCCTTGCACGCTGAATATCTGCCGGTTTCAGGATTTTCCGTGTCGAAAGAATCTCATTGTTAATGTTTTGGCGCAGAATCAGTTTTTCTTCCGATTTCAGCGGATAGGTAATTACCAGCTTAAGCATGAAACGGTCAACCTGAGCTTCGGGCAAAGGATAAGTGCCTTCCTGTTCAATAGGGTTTTGCGTGGCAAGTACCAGGAAAGGATCGGGGAGGGGATACGTTTTATCGCCTATGGTAACTTGTTTTTCCTGCATGGCTTCGAGCAATGCGCTCTGTACTTTTGCAGGTGAGCGGTTAATTTCATCTGCCAGGATAAAATTGGCGAATATCGGTCCTTTACGAACCATGAATTCTTCGCTTCGCTGGCTGTAAATCATGGTGCCAATAACATCGGCAGGAAGCAAGTCGGGAGTAAACTGAATCCTGCTGAAACCCAGGTCAATTGAATTGGCAAGCGATTTAATGGCAAGCGTTTTTGCCAGGCCGGGAACACCTTCAAGCAGAATATGCCCGTTCGAAAGCAAACCGATAATCAATCGTTCAATCATCTGTTTCTGACCAACAATCACCCTGTGCATTTCGAGGGTAAGCATATCAACAAATGCACTCTCGCGCTGTATCTTTTCGTTTAATTCACTAATGTTGCTTTCTAACATTGCTATACTTTGTTTTGGAAGTGCAAAAGTAAAAACTGGCCTTGCTCAAACCCTCGGAAAGCCTGTTAAAAAATGTTAACTAGGTTCGGTTTCGAGCAACTTTTAACAAAACGAAACTTTTATGCCGGATATTCTGAAATCCTTGTCTGTTGAGGGAAAGGATACTATTTCTATTATAATGGGAATTAGTTTATGGTTAATGGAAAATAGCTATTGCAAAACAAAAAGGCGATAAACCTCGCATATGTAGGAATTTGATCCTTTTATAGTATTTTTAATTCATATGGATTTATGTTGAAAAGAACTATTAAAACAGTTGAAGTTATAAACATCTTTACTCATCAATATTCACTACTCACTATTCACTATTCACTATTCACTATTCACTACTCACTATTCACTATTCACTATTCACTATTCACTATTCACTATTCACTATTCACTATTCAATGTCGTTTAGTTAAGCCAAGCTTTATAAACACTTGATTTTATTGCAAATATATGCAAAAATAGTTCTTTGAAAATTTTGTGGTGTGCGGATAATGTATTACTTTTAGAGGGTATATAGGGGGCAACCCAATTACTAA